>DAIOUP010000089.1:0-7098 GCA_036759465.1 Bacteroidales bacterium | reverse complement strand
CTGTCAGGGTTTTGTTTCAGGACGACCTCATCTCGGGCCGGGAACGTCAGCTGGCTTCTGCATCAAGCGATTTTAAGGGAAGTTTTGCTTTGCGATTCGAAATGCCTTATCCGGGCTGGATAAGCCTTGGAGCAGCGCAATACCGCACAGAATTGTTTGTAGTTCCGGGAGGTAAGTACTCCTTGCAGCTGGAGATCAAAAAGGGTGAGAGTACGGCTTTTTTTGATCCTCAGCCACTTACGGTAAAAGCTTTAAAGGCCGATGATGGCAATCTCAGCGATGCGATATCCTCCGTCAACTTGCTTTACAACGCCTTTGTGATGGAGCATTTCGGTGCCCTCTACCGTATGCAGCAGGCCAGATTGATTGACACCCTGCGATCAGAAATTCAAAAGATTGTTCGCAACACAGGCAACCAGTTTATTAAGGATTACACCTACTACAAAGTAGCCTCGCTTGAGCCAGTGGTAAGGCAGCTCAGGCCGGCCCAGGTTTACGACAGGTTTTTCCGCAACAGGCCGGTTCTGGTTTATCAACCCGAATATGTTTCGATGTTGCGCGAAACGTTTAAAAACCACTTGCTTCAGAGCAGGATATGGACTCAGCAGGAATATGACGAAGCCCTTACGGGAGGCTGGAAATCATTCGAACGCTTGCTGTTGCGCGATGCCATTCTTGCCGACAATGCCGGCTTCCGCGAATTGGTGGTGTTGATCCATTTTGCCGAAAACTTCACCAATCCACTTCACAGGAAAGGAGCTCCGCAGCGCGTCCTCAACGAACTTGCCTCCGAGACCCGCAATCCTGATCATGCCCGCATTGCCCGAAACATTATCATCAGGGCTGAATGGTTGATGCAGGGAACTAATGCACCACATTTTACCTTCAACGATGAATCAGGTAAGCCCGTTAAAGCCGACGAAAATTCAACGGCAATGCTGCTCATTATTGTTGGTCCAGATTGCAAGTATTGCGACTTTGAGCTTCAGCAGTTGCGCGATATACACAGACGAACTGGCAGTCAGTATCTTTTTGTAACCATCAGCCTTCCTGAAAGTTATCAATATTATCGCAATTTCCATCGTCGCAATAAGCTTGACTGGCCGGTTGTAAGCCTCGGACACAACTATCCGCTGCTCGATGATCTTGAGGCAAAAGTTTTGCCTTTTATTGCCATCTATCTGCCAGGAGCGAAGGCGGGTATGATACCTGCTCCGCCCACCGACCAGCATCTTGAAGGACATTTGCAAAGGCTTGCTAAGCAGTTTACAAAGCCATAGGTTCGCTGCACTACGGCCTTATTAATTTGAGCTATCTTTGCGCCTGCATAAAGGCGAACTTAAGCCGGCTTTGGCCCGGTTTTTGACGCAGCTGCACCAGAATTTTGAAAAAAGCTTAACCATGCTGGACTTTATAAAGAAATTGTTTGGCGACAAGGCCACCCGCGACATCAAAGCCATACAGCCAATTTTGCAGAAAACCCTTGCTGCCTACGCACAAATCAGCCAATACGATAACGACGGTTTAAGGGCAAAGACTCAGGAGTTTAAAAAACGCATACGCGAACACATAGCAGCCGAAACGGCACGCATTGAGGAGCTACGCCGACAACTCGACAAAGATCCTGACATGGATAATTCGGAAAAGGAGCGGATTTACAACCAGATCGATAAGCTGGAAAAGGAGCAATACGAAAAAACCGAAGACATCCTCAATGAGATTCTGCCAGAGGCTTTTGCCGTCATAAAAGCAGTTGCGGCCCGCTTCAAAAACAATCAGTGGGTTGAGGCCACCGCTACCGATTTCGACCGAGATCTGGCTGCTCGCAGCGATTATGTGGTCATCGAAGGCAATAAAGTGCGCTATCGCAATCAGTGGATGGCCGGCGGCAATATGATTACCTGGGATATGGTGCACTACGATGTGCAGTTTATCGGTGGTATTGTGCTGCATCAGGGCAAAATTGCAGAAATGGCCACAGGTGAAGGAAAAACGCTCGTGGCAACACTGCCTGTTTACCTGAACGCGCTGGCAGGCAAAGGCGTTCATATTGTAACGGTGAACGATTATCTGGCTAAACGCGACTCGGAATGGATGGGAACGATTTATCAGTTCCTTGGTTTAACGGTAGATTGCATCGACAAGCATGAACCAAATTCGTCTGCACGTCGCAATGCCTATCTGGCCGACATCACCTATGGCACAAACAGCGAATTCGGCTTCGACTACCTGCGCGACAATATGACCGGCAATCCGGATGAACTCGTGCAGCGCAAACATCATTACGCCATTGTGGACGAGGTGGACTCTGTGCTTATCGACGATGCCCGTACTCCGCTCATTATCAGCGGGCCAACTCCCAAAGGCGATAATCACGAGTTCGATGTACTGAAGCCCGATGTGGTTAAGCTTTACAATGCCCAAAAAAATCTGGTCAGCAGCATTCTGGCCGAAGCAAAGAAGCTGCTCAGTGGAAACCCCACCGACGAAGCCACAAAGAAAGGCGGAGAGTTGCTGCTCAGGGCGCACCGTGGCTTGCCAAAAAATCATGCCTTGATTCGTTTTCTTAGTGAGGAAGGCATGAAGAGCCTGCTGTTGAAAACCGAAAATTTCTACATGCAGGAACAGAATAAAAACATGCACATCATTGATGATGAGCTATATTTTGTCATTGACGAGAAAAATAATTCCGTCGATCTTACCGATAAGGGTATCGACCTGCTAACCGAGTCTTACAACGATCCCGAGTTTTTCATCCTGCCCGACGTGGGTGCCGGCATTGCCGAGCTCGAGAAAAGCAGATTGGGTGAGCAGGAGCTCATGGAACGCAAACAGGACCTCATCCGCAATTTTGGAATTAAGTCCGAACGTCTGCACACGGTGCACCAGCTCCTTAAAGCCTACACCCTTTTCGAGAAGGATGTGGAGTATGTTATTATCGACAACAAGATCAAGATTGTTGACGAGCAAACCGGCCGTATCATGGAGGGCAGACGCTATTCCGACGGGCTGCATCAGGCCATCGAAGCCAAGGAAAACGTCAAAGTGGAAGCTGCCACCCAAACCTATGCCACCATTACCCTGCAGAACTATTTCAGGATGTATGGTAAGCTGGCCGGTATGACCGGTACGGCCGAAACGGAAGCAGGCGAGCTATGGAACATCTACAAGCTCGATGTGGTGGTGATTCCCACCAATAAGCCTGTCGTAAGGAAAGACCGCGAAGACTTGGTTTACAGGACCAAAAAGGAAAAGTATAATGCCGTAATCGACGAGATCGAGTCGTTGGTGCAGGCGGGCAGGCCGGTGCTGGTGGGTACCACCTCTGTCGAAACTTCCGAATTGCTCAGCCGAATGCTTCAGCGCCGCGGCCTTCAGCACAATGTGCTCAATGCCAAGCAACACCAGCGTGAGGCACAAATTGTTAAGGAAGCAGGTCAGGCCGGCGTGGTTACCATTGCCACCAATATGGCGGGTCGCGGTACCGACATCAAACTTGGGCCTGGAGTGAAGGAAGCCGGCGGTTTGGCCATCATCGGTACGGAAAGGCATGAGTCGCGTCGCGTGGATCGCCAGCTGCGTGGTCGTTCCGGACGCCAAGGCGACCCCGGTAGCTCTCAATTTTTCGTCTCTCTCGAGGACGACCTCATGCGCATGTTTGGCTCCGACCGTATTGCCGGACTCATGGACCGCCTTGGTCTCAAAGAAGGCGAAGTGATCCAGCACTCGATGATTACCAAGTCGATTGAGCGCGCCCAGAAGAAAGTGGAGGAAAATAACTTCGGCATCCGTAAGCGCCTCCTCGAATACGACGACGTGATGAACGCACAGCGCGAGGTCATTTACAAAAAACGTCGCCATGCCCTCTTTGGTGAGCGCCTGTCGCTCGATATCGCCAATATGCTTTACGACCTTGGCGAACACATCATTACCGAACATCAGGAGAGCCGCGATTACGAAGGCATGCGTGTGAGTGTGCTCAACCACCTTGGCGTTGAGCCTCCATTCAGCAAGGATGAATTTTATGCTTCACAGGCTGAGAAGCTGGCCGATATTCTTTTCGAGAAAGCCAGTGCGGCTTACAGGGAGAAAACAAGACGAATCGGCGAAAAAACCCTTCCCGTAATCCGCGACGTTTTTGAACACCAGAAACAGTACGAAAACATCGCCATCCCCATTACCGACGGATTGAAGGGCATGCAGGTTATTGTGAATTTGAGAAAAGCGGTCGAAAACGGAGCCCGTGAAGTAACCCTTGCCATCGAAAAAAGTATCAGTCTGGCCCTTATCGATGAATCGTGGAAAGAACACCTGCGCGAGCTCGACGACCTCAAACAATCGGTGCAGAATGCTACCTATGAGCAAAAAGACCCCTTGTTGATTTACAAGTTCGAATCTTTCCAGCTCTTCAAAAACATGGTAAACCGCATCAACCGCGATGTGATCTCTTTCCTGATGAAAGCCGACATTCCGGTACAAGATTCATCGAACGTGCGCGAAGCACAACGTTCGCGCGGTATCGACCGCAGCCGGATGCAAGAGCAGCGTACCGACCTGCTTTCGCAGGCACACAGCAACACCCAGCGCCAGGAAGTAACGCAGCCCATCATTGCCGAAAAGAAGGTTGGTCGCAACGACCCATGTCCGTGCGGTAGTGGAAAGAAATATAAAAATTGTCATGGCAAAGTGATGGTTTGATTGCTTTCCGGCTTAACTTTGTATGGAACAACAACTTGCTTTTGAAAGCACGCGCGTACCACATATTTCCTGTTGCCGTCCTTTTTTTGGGACTAACGACATTTTCGTGCCGAACGAATACTCCTGCACCAGGCGATAGACCTGTACTATCCTATAGTCAACCTATCGAAAACCCTCCTGACGATTTTCTCATTTTGTTCAATATTACCAGTGCCGGGGAGCGTTCGGCAGAAGTTACCTTTAATAGCAATGCTGTATGGGTTGTTCAGAAACTTGGTAATCCAAGATATGAGTTGTTGATCAACAATGGGGTCAACAACAGGAATATTAACTCCGTGGATACCCTGGGGCTGGTAGCGGGTAAAAAATACAGGGTTGTGGTGTTTTCGGCTTATTATAACGAATTCATTAATTTTTTTGTAGGTTTCAAAAAGACCGATATACCTTTCGAAACTTACCCGGATAAATTCTAGCTGATCAGGATTGAATGGCATATTGAGCTCAGTTTCTTTAAACTGGTTATGTCTTGTCGCAAAGCCATTGGTTTTGATATTTTTGCCCTTTTGAAAAGCCAAAGTATGCCCAGCCAGCCAGTATTTACTGAAAAGCGCAGACTTTTTGCGATCGCTGTTGCGACAACTTTGTGCTTTGTTGGCATTAATGATCTGAGGGCCTCCAATGATGCTTTGGCCGTGAACCGCCGTCCACGATTGGGTCTGGTGCTTAGTGGAGGAGGTGCCAAGGGTTTTGCGCATGTGGGCGCCCTGAAAGTATTCAAAGAAGCAGGCCTCCGTTTTGACTATGTCGGAGGTACCTCTATGGGCAGCATAATCGGAAGCCTTTATGCTTTAAATTATCATCCTGATACTATTGCCGCCATTATCAGAGCACAGGATTGGGATGCCACCATGAACGACCGCATACCCAGAGCCTATATTCCCATTGAGGAAAAACAAAATGCCGACCGCTTCATCATCACCTTTCCCATCAAAGAGCGAAAGGTAAGGGTGAAGGAAGGTCTGGTTGCCGGACAATTGGTGGACCTGCTCCTTGCCAAGTATCTGAGTCCGGCCTATAAGATCAACGATTTTACGAAGCTCCCTGTGCCCTTTCTCTGTATCGCAACCAATCTCGAAGACGGTACAAGCGTGGTTTTGAGGGATGGAATTTTGCACCGGGCTGTAAGGGCCAGCATGTCGATACCCAGCTTTTTCAATCCTGTGACCTTAGATAACCGATTGCTGGTAGATGGGGGTGTGGTCAACAACTTTCCGGTGGAGGAAGTGAGGCAGGCTGGGGCTGATTTTATTATCGGTGTGGATGTGCAAACGGGACTTCATCCAGCCGACCGGTTAAATTCAATGTTTACAATACTCGATCAGGTAACCAGTTTCTACAGGCAAAGTGCTAACGAAAGAGCGGTGGTGCTCTCGGACATATACCTAAAACCCAATCTGAGCGAGTTCGATATGATGAGTTTTGCCGACTACGAGGCCATTATGAAACGTGGTGAAGAAGCAGCGCGAAGCATACTGCCACAGCTCAAACGGTTGGCCGACTCGCTCGACAGGCTTGAACCTCGTCCGGCCGCAACACTCGAGGGAAAGCCGGTCGATAGTGTTTTCGTAACATTTCTCCAATACAACGGACTTAAAAGGGTATCAAAAGAGTTCATCGATGGTATTCTGGAGGTCACCCCACTTTCGTGGGTAAGCCTGAATCAGCTAACCGAAAATATGAAACGTGCCTACGGGAGCGGGTTTTTTGAAATTATCAATTATCACTTTTTAGCCACGCCTGAAGGTACGGGTCTGGTTATCAATGTTAGCGAGGCAGGATCGGGGATTATTGGGGCGGGGATTCACTACGACAACGACTACAAAGCCGCACTGCTGCTCAATGCCACATTTAAAAACGTCTGGCTTAAAGGCTCTAAACTGTTCATCGACATTAACCTTGGCGAAAACCCACGGCTGCAGGGACTGTACCTGATCGATAGGGGATCAAAAACCGGTTTCGGCGTTAGAGGAAACTTGTATAATCTGAAGCTCAATCAGTACGATCGGACTAACCTATACGATTTTTATAGGATCAATCAGGCAAACCTGGAAGGATTTGCCCAATGGACCTTTTCGAACACCTATCGTTTGCGGATCGGAAGCATGTTCGAAAAGGTAAGAATACGCGCCAATTTTACGGATCTCGGAATTTATGGCTACCACGACTATATGGTTAACTATGTTGACTGGTCGCAGGACTCCTACAACAAAAACCAGTTTGCTACCTCCGGAAGTAAGTTAAATGTCAACGTTCGGCATATTCGTCGTTTAACCTCGATCCCGCGCTCCATCGTCACGCCTGATGCGTTTGTTTTTAGTGCACGATATAATAGTAATATCC
>DAIOUP010000088.1:0-7109 GCA_036759465.1 Bacteroidales bacterium | reverse complement strand
GGGTTACGGGAAGAGTGAAATCAAGATTAAAGATTTGTGAAGTGGATATCCAAAATTGGAAGGGGGGGTGAGTCGTCCCAGCCAATCATAGCATTGAAGGTTTTGAAATGCGTGAATTTTATGATTTGATCGGGTGTAATTGTGGTGGGTGAGATGATGTTGTTGTCGATCAGCTGTTTGCGTCTTACGCCCTGAAGCAGAGGTTCAGCCGGGGTAAACCAAATACCATTTCGAAGGAATGCGATATTGCAGTAAGTGGTATCGGTGATGAGGCCTCCGCGAACAATGAGCACGTCGTCGCACGCTCCTCTCTGACTAAAGAGGAGATTCAGCTGCCGCCGGTCGGCCCATTTGAGGCTGTAGTCCAGATCATCAGCTCTGGCAAGCTGAAGCTTTCGCGGCGGATTGATGGCATAAGGCAGGTATTCAGGTTCGCAGAGCGATGTGCCGTAGAGGATGCGGCATTTGAAAAGGCCTTTTTGGGGAATGGAGAATCTTTGAATATGCTCGTACAAGTCAGGAACAGGAGCCTTGGGCCAAAGCATCCGAAAAGCTTCTTTCACCCTATGCTGATGCAGGTGAAGCAATGGAAACGATTCATCCTCACACCGGATGCTTTCGAGCAGGGGCCAGGGGTTGTTCACAGCTAATGCAACGGTTTGAATGGTAAAACGACTTTTTGCAGCAGCTCTTCATATTCTTCTTCGCATCGGCTGTTGACCGTGATTCCTCCGCCCGCTCGAAAGAATAGGGCCTCTCCCCTCTGCTCGATAAAGCGTATCATCACGGCGCTGTGCAAGGCCTCGCCGTCAAAAATTCCCATCACACCTGTATAAAATCCCCGGTCGTCCGTTTCGGCTTCACGTATGATTTCGACGGTACGACGCTTGGGTGCTCCGCTGATTGAACCCGCAGGCATTAGCTTGAGCAAAATATTTCCGAGCTCATGCCGCCAGCCAGGGGGTAAAACCCCGCTGATGTGCGAGCTGGTTTGCAACAATTTTCCGTTGAGGGTGTGAATGGTATCGATGTACCGGAAACGCTCCACGCGCACTTCTTCCGAAACCATGCCGATGTCGTTGCGCAGCAGATCGACGATGGTGTAATGCTCGGCAAGTTCTTTTTGGTTATTGAGCAAAATTTGTTCCGCATCGGGCAGCTGGGCGCTGATGGTACCTTTCATAGGAAAGGTGTGGATGCGGTTGTGTCGAAGGGTAACAAACGACTCGGGCGAAAAAACCACAAAACGGTCTCTGAGCCATAATTTGAAAGGTGCTCTCGCCAGCTGAAAAATATCTTGAGTGCTGAGGTTGGTTCTGATCCTGACCGGAAAAGTGAGGTTGAGCAGGTAGGAGTCGCCGCGCTTGAGGTGAAACATCACCTTTTCGAAAGCATCACGATACATTCTGGCATCCGGCGCCTCACGTTCGAAAGTCATATTTAGCTGAAGCGAGACAGATGCTTTCTTCGCATTTGAAAACCCGGCAATATCGAATAGGATTTCATTAGGATCGATTTCTGCAAGCGGCAGGGCGAGAGACTCCTTACCCAGGAAGTCGAACGCAAAGAGGAAGGGGATTCCTGCAGTGGCCATGTCATTGATGCGGGAGGCTGTCGCGATCCATGCTTTCATGGCGCAAAGATAGGGGACGAATTGGGTTGCGGGTTGCGGGATGAGGGTTACGGGAGCTGGGAATTCAAAGATTCAAGATTCAAGATTTGGTTAGTTACGGGTTGCGGGAGAAGAGAATTCAAAGATTCAATAATGCGTTAGATTTCAATGTTTAATGCTCCGACTTCTGACTTGGCTCTTTTGCCTTTTGTCTTGGCGCTTCTTCAGGGACGGGAGTTTGGTTGCGGGTTAGTAGTGCCAGTAATTGCGGGGGAGGTTGTAGCGGAGCGAGAGGCCGAGGTAGGCGTCGGTATTGTTGCGGGCGGGTAGGTCGCTGCGCAGGCGTCGCATCCTGGCTTCGAGGCTGATGTTGAGCGAATGGCGTAGCTCGTAGCTGAGCCATGCGTTAATGTTGAGCAGTTTAGTGCCTATCCCCTGCCCTATTACATTTCCGGTTTCGCGCTCGTAAGTGTGGTAGTCGAGAAAGATGTTGCCACCCCAGTTGCTGCCGGCGCTGTCGGCGCCATAGAAGGCATATTGGGCAAGTAAGCCGGTATGTAATCTGGGTAAGGGTGTAAAGCCCGCCTGCAAGAGCCATTCGCTAAGGTTGGCGCCCATGGGGTGAGCCAGCGGCTGGTTTTGGTGGCTGTAGCTGTTCACCGGATAAATGCCGCTGATGGTATAGTGTGCATAGGTGTAGGGCCTGATGCGGTTGATTTCGGTTTGAAGCTCAAAACCCGGCAAGGGCCGGTCGGAAGCCAGACGAAGACCCACCTGATAGCCATATTTGTTGGCATGCGAACCGGTGCGATGAATGAGGTCTTTAAACCTGAACTCGTTGAGCAGAAACTGTCCGTATAACTCTACGCCGGGCGCCACAATATATTGCGTGTTCAGGCCTACGGTCATCTTATCGGGGTCGCCGCGCTGGTGTTCGATGGCGCGGTAAAGGATAACCGGGTTGAGGTATGAAATATTGAAGCCTTTGCCCGTATTGTTGTTGTCGTGAAACATGACCGCCTCGAAGAGTCCCATCCGCCATTGCGGGCTGATGGCAAAGGCCAGATAGTGCATGGCATAGTATTTGGCCGGCAGAAGGGCGTGTTGCCAGGGATTGATCAGTCGGGTGTAGCGGTCGGTAAGCCGGGCGTAAAGGTTCACGTAGTCGAATTTTCCAATTCTGGTGTGGACCTTCAGTAAAGGATAAGCCGGGGCGAAATCCGAAAGCAGCAGCGAGCGCATGCCATTACCAAGGAAGTTGCGGTCCTGCCCAAACTGCAGCCGGATCTCGGGAATGGGGGCATAGGTGATATAGCCTGTGGCTGTCATGAAGTCGAAGCCTCTGGTCTGATACGGTTTGATGAGATGCGCACCAGGCAGCACCTGCCATTGGTTGTAAAATGCCTGTTCGTGCCTTGCGCCCCTGAGCTGTGTTTCGTCCACCCGGCTGTAAAATCCCAGTTTTTTTGCAAGATGCCCTTTGAATTCGAGCATTCGGTGGTTGACGAAAAGCGGCAATTCTTCGTAGCGGCTCAGGCCCAGGGATAAATCGAGACCTGGATTTACGGCTACATAAACCCTTCCGTTGTCCGATTCGGCAAAGCGGGCCGGGTTGGGCGACCAGAACCTTGAAATCCACTTTTTGGCTTCAATTTTTCCGTCATTGTTGCGCAGACCCGGCGCGTTTTCGTTGAGCAGCCACCGGCGGTCATAAACAGCGTATCTGTTTGAAGAATCGGTGGGCAATGTTTCGAGCCAGGCAGCTGCATTGTCGGTAAACCAGGGACGGATTTCGGGTGAGAAAGTTGCGGGTAGATTGCCCGATAAGGCAATATTACGCTGAATACGCGCTTCGTTTTCGCTGCCGGTGGTGGTAAGCCAGCTTTGGGCAGCCAGATGTAAGTGGACTAACATCAACAGAAGAATCGTTGAAAACACCCTGATAATGAAAATATTACTGTTCGATGTAGTCATTGTCGAGGTGAATTGTGGCCGATGGTCAAAGCGAGTCGTCGTTTGAAAAAAATTTTTGGTAGCAGCCAAATTTAATGTTTCAATGAAACTTGTGGTTCTGCTTACCTCAGGATTTTCGGTCCAGTCGCTGGAATACCGAATTGTTGCTGACGAATTCGGGCAGCATTTCCTTCATTTTATTGACCAGACGGAACTCGTCGCCTTCGAGGATAAGCTCGGACAGCTCGTTTAGTTTGTAACAAACTGTCTTGTAGTCCATTTCACGCACTCGCGCACGCATAATTTTGCGGTGGTGGGTATTGATGGTATTTTCTTCGTCGGCGAGCAGCTCTTCGTAAAGCTTTTCGCCAGGCCTTAGGCCAACTTCTTCTATTTTGATATCCACATCGGGTGCGAGGCCGCTCAGTTTTATCATTTTCCTGGCCAGATCGATGATTTTCACAGGCCGACCCATATCAAAGACAAAAATCTCTCCGCCCTCGCCCATGGCACCAGCTTCGAGCACCAGATTGCAGGCCTCGGGAATGGTCATAAAGTAACGGGTGATATCGCGATGGGTAATGGTTACCGGACCACCTTTTTCTATTTGTTTTCTGAACAGCGGGATAACTGATCCATTGGAGCCCAGCACATTGCCGAACCGAGTGGTGATGAATTGTGTAGTGTCATTGCCCAGACATTGTATATACATTTCGGCGATGCGCTTGGTAGCTCCCATTACATTGGTGGGGTTTACAGCCTTGTCGGTGCTCACCATCACAAACTTGTGCACCTTGTAGGCCAATGCAAGGTCGGCGATTACCTTTGTCCCAAACACATTGACCATAACCGCCTCATAGGGATGATCTTCCATGAGCGGCACATGCTTGTAGGCCGCAGCGTGATAGATTATTTGGGGCTTATACTGCCGGAAAAGCCGTTCCATACGGAGGCGGTCCTTGACGCTGGCCACCACATACATTACTCTTCCCGCCAGCAGGCGCAGGTGTTCTCGGCTGTTGATTTCCTGCTGCAGGTCGAAAAGGGCCGATTCGGCCTGATCAACAAGGATCACGCGGTCGGGTTTATAGCGTATTACCTGTCGCACGATTTCGCTGCCGATGGAGCCGGCAGCACCGGTGATCAGTACAATTTTATCGCGGATATCCGCTGCAACATTTTCATTGTCGAGCCTGATGGGGTCGCGTTCGAGCAGTTCTTCGATGGCCACCTGCCGGAGCTGTCCGGCACTGAGCTGGCCGTTGATCCAGTTGTCGATAGGCGGCACCACTTTCACCTGAAGGTTCAGATCGAGGCCCCTCTCGATGATCTCGTTGCGGTGGTTTATGTCCATGCGCTGGATCGCAATAATCAATTGGTTGACCCTGTTTCTTTTTACAAAATCGGAACTGATAGCCCGCTCTGCCGACGTTACCGGCACGCCCTCTAGCGTTTTATTGACCTTGGTTGTATTGTCGTCAATAAAAGCAATGATATCGTAATGAAACATGCCGTCCTGCAAAAGTGCGTTTCGCGTAAGCATTCCGGCAGCACCCGCACCATAGATCATCACGCGCACACGGCGCTTATTCTGCTGCTGGAGCAACTGATTGTATACCGATTTGATCACAAACCGACTACCTATGAGCGTGAATACTGTGAGAAGGAAATGGATGATACTCACCGAAAGCGGTGGGATAAACGACTTTCCAAACTGCAGATCGCGCGATAGCAGGCTAATCAAGCCTACTGTCATGAACGCGCCTCCGGTGGCTTTGAAAATGCGAATGGCGTCGGCAATCCCTGTGAGGCGGATGATGCCGCGGTAGGAACTCATCACCAGAAATCCCGAAATATACAAGGCCATCACCAGCACCGACTGCTTTTCCAGCATATAAGGGTTGATGGCTATATACTCAAAATTGTGCCTCAGTAGGTTGGCAGTGATGTAGGTGGCATAGACAATAACACTATCGACAATAAAGACAATCCACCTGGACAGGAACTTGTCGGAATACCGCTTTGCGATGGATGAAACCATGGGGTTTACATTGGTTGGCCGGTTAAATAAAACAGATTTGGTTGTTATGCCATCAGACGTCGGTCATTGGTCAGAGGTTGCTTCGCAACACAAAACAAAGGTAGGTTTATTTCTCATTAACTGAAAACAAATTGCCTTTTCAAATTTATGCCATTGGCAGCTGATAAAATTTTTTCAGGTTTTAAGCAGATTCGGCTCATGCTGTGCCGCTTATTAAGTTTGCCCGGGCGCAATAATATTACTTTTGCTGACAAACCTTGAGAATCATGCCATTCAAAAAGACAATATCAATCATATCATGGATTTTCGTATTAGTTTTATCTGCATTGCTTAACGTTTCCTGCCATAAAGAAACCGTTCCGGTTGGGGATGTTTTATTGCCTGAAGCGCTCAAGTCAACATTTTACTACGCTCCCGGCACGTATTGGATTTTGGAGGAAAAAGCGACAGGCTTGTTTTTTCGCGATTCGCTTTATGTAAAAAGCAGCCGCATCGACACAGTTGATGTTCTTCATCCCGGAAGCAGACAGCCTTATGCCCGCAAGGAAGTGTTGAAAACACGTCTGGTCTGGCCGTTTTATGGCATGGAAGCGGAAATAGCCAGCGAGAGCGCCTCTTTGTGCAGCGGCAGAAGCCTTTCAGGCGAGCCCTGTCACTTTTTGACAATGGAATTTTTTCTTAACGGAAAGTCGAGGGGGAAGACCAGAATGTATTATTATCCGGCCGAGGCTGACGCTGGTTGGCCTGTAGTGTTATCGGGACTTATTGAGCCTCAGCTGCGTATTGATACCATTATTGCCACCTACGCTCAGGCAGGATATACATTCAGCGACGTCAGGCGGGTGCTTATCGACAGCGATCGTTCGTTTCAGGGTACGCCTTCGGTGCGGTATATCAGTCCTGATGCAGGCATCATCCGTTGGCAATATCCCTCGTTCGGAACCGATTGGCAGGTAATACGTTATCGTGTATTGCCCGGCAAGTAATTACTTGACTGCGGTGATGATGATGAAAAGCAGGCTACTCACCGAAGTAATGATGGATGCAACCGCCGCAGAGGCGGCGGGATCGAGGCGCCGGTCGTTCTGCGGACGTTCCGGAACTACGATGATACTACCCGGGATAATCCGAGGGTGTTTTTTGATGCCGAGGAAGCTTTTTGTCATGGCCGCCTTTCCGTTGGGCTGAAGCACGAAAATATCTTTCTTCAATCCGTTGTGGAGTACTCCTCCGGCCTCAGAAATGTAGCCTGCCGCCCGTTTACCCGAATAGTTGACGGTGATCTGATTGTTGACCATGCCCCTTACGCTCACGCTGTTGTCGCGTTCGAGCACCACGATTTCGTCTTCGTGCTGCAGTTGAAGGTCGTTGCGGCTGCCGGGCTGACGGATGATCTGGTTGACGTTGCTCAGGGCGATGCTGATAATTTCTTCCTGGGGTTTGCTTTCCGAAGCAGGCTCATTGCCACCCTTTTCCGGAGCGCTTTCGTTACGGTTTTTCCAC
>DAIOUP010000087.1:1659-7134 GCA_036759465.1 Bacteroidales bacterium | reverse complement strand
GCCTGAAATGCCCACTGCCGCCGGCCTGCGCGCCTGGTTCGACGGACTCGACATCTGCCTGAGCCTGCCCGATGCCGAAGGCACACTCGAGCTCGAGCTCTACGATGTCACTGGAAGGCTGCTGGCACAATACCGGCGCAATGCCGCACCGCTCATCCGCATCCCAGCCATGCGACAGGGCGCGGTGATGCTGCGTGCCCGCATCAACAACCAGGCTTATGCAACCAAAGTATTCACCTTCTAATAACCACCAGGCCATGAAAAAGCAATATATCACCCTCGTTATCATCCTTGCACTTGTCTTTGTTGCCAATATTGCACTCACCCAGGGCCCGCCTGATCCTCCCGGCGATCCCGGCATTGGCGGCCCGCCCGTGGGCGGTGGCGCCAGCCTCAACGGCGGAATAGGCTTCCTGCTCGGCCTGGCTGCAGCCTGGGGCGGACAAAAAGTTTACAGGCTTTGGAAAAAGCAGGAAGGTAGCGACGACGAAAATTAATTAAACAGAAAGGGTTGGAAGTCCCGCAACCAGCCCTTAGCTGTGGAAAATAAAAACCAAAAGGGGTTGGCAACGCAAATTGTCCAACCCCTTTTTAAAATACGCTTTCACACAGTGTTAGAGTGTGATTTTCTCCACACTGCCTGATGCGCGGCTCTTTTCGGCCGCAAAAGCCATGATGTGGCTTTCGATGCTTTGTTCGATGGTGCTCGTTAGCAGTTCGGGTTTTTGTTGTGCGACAGCCTGTACGAAATCGGAAACAAGGCGCCAGTCGCCGCCACCGTGGCCTGAATGCTTATACTCTTCAATTTCAATAGCCTTACTTTCCACTGTAAACTTCTCACCTGAGCGAAAGTCCCAGAGGGTATATTGATCCATATCGCCTTCGATGAATCCCATGCTGCCCATCACGCGGGTGCGGCGGCCGCCGAAAGGCGTAAAGGCATCCATGCTGAAGCTGGCTGTGATGCCCTCGGAAAACTCGATGTTTGATACATAGTGATCGCATTGATCGTTGTCCATGCGATAGACACAGCGGCCGTAGTTGGTGGTTTTGAGATAGTTGAGTATGGCTTCGCCGTGCTGCTCTTTATTGTCGGGCAGGTCGAACACATAAAGCCAGGTGCGGTTGCGATAATAAATGCGTAAGGCCGAATAAGGGCAGTTGGCTTCAGCCGGGCATCCGTCAGTGCAGCGGGCAGGAGCTCCGTCGGGGGCATTTTCAGGTTTGAACCAGCTAAGGCTGCCGAAGGCCTGAATCCGTTTTGATGGTTTGTCCACCAGCCAGCGCAGGATGTCGAGGTCGTGGCACGATTTAGCCAGGATGATGGGAGCCGTTTGCTTCGAATTGTGCCAGTTGCCGCGCACAAAGGAGTGGCTCATATGCACATGCTCGATGGGTTCCATATGCTGAATGCTTACTAGTTGGCCAATAGCTCCGGAATGGATGAGGTTGCGCAAACGAATAAAATAGGGTGCATAGCGTAGCACATGGCAAACGGCCACGATACGGCCGGTTTTCTGGGCCAGACCAAGAATATCGCGGCATTCCCGTTCGGTAGGCGCAATGGGCTTTTCGAGAAGCAAATCGTAACCCAATTTTAATGCGGCCATGGCCGGACCGTAGTGTAAATCGTCAGGGGTGGTGATAATGATAGCATCGGCAAATTTGGGCCGGTCGAAAACATGCTCCCAGGTAATGAAGCGGTTGGCATCGGGTATGTTGTGTTTTTTGGCATAACGCTCATTGCGGATCGGTATTGGCTCGGCGACACCTACGATTTTTAGTTGGTCAGGAAACTGCACGGCATAATTGCCATAGGTATTGCCGCGGGCACCAGCACCAAGGGTAATGGCAGTTACCGGTTTATCGGGAGTAAATGCAGGCGTTTCGGGCAGGATAAGGGGTTCAATCCAAAAGTGGTTGGAAACCAGATGAGAGGGCAGCATTGCACCGGCGGCGGTAAGGCCCAGGATGCGTAGCATCTCGCGTCGTGAGTAGGCGTTTTCCATAAAATGAATTAGGTTTTGGCAGGTTCAAATGTCAGGAATTTTTGTTGGGGAAGGTTGCTTTGTTTGGAGAAAATTTATTTGAGATGAAACAACCACATAATGAAAATCGACCCGCCTCCGGCGAGGTCGAATGTTTTAAAACGTCACAATTCAAACACCATACGACCCCAGCGGAGTCGCATGTTTGCAGAGGGAAGAACAAACAACCAACCCGACCCGCCTCCGGCGGGTCGGGTTTGATTACATTTCAAATCATCCTGTAATACGACTTCAAAAATAAGCACCTGGTAACAACAAAGATTTCTGGTTCGGACGATGGATTCGCGCGTTTGCTATGATAAGGCAAGCAAAACCAGGTTGAGATCCTGCATTCAGAATTATAATTCTTTGAATCTTGAATTTTGAATAATTCGCTTGTTGTTTTGCACCTTTGTGCTGAGTATAAAATATCAGGCCTATGAGCGACACACAAAAAAAGCAGGGTCGTCTGGCATCATTGGATACACTGCGCGGTTTCGATATGTTCTGGATCATGGGAGGCGATGGTCTTTCGTTGGCGCTGGCTGCTGCCACCGGCTGGCCGATTTTACGTTGGTGGGCCGTGCAGGTGGAACATGTGGAATGGCACGGATTCCATTTTTATGATATGGTGTTCCCCTTGTTTCTTTTCGTTGCCGGCATCTCGTTTCCGTTCTCGGTTCGGCACAGAATGAACGATAGGAAAGCTTTGGTGCTGCACATCCTTCGCCGGGGCTTGACACTTGTCGTGCTCGGAATCATTTACAACAATGCCATAAGATTCAATTTCAGCGAGATGCGTTTTCCAAGCGTGCTCGGACGTATTGGGCTGGCGTGGATGTTTGCCGGGCTCATCTGGATTTACATCAAACCCAAGTGGCGAATTCCGGTTGTTGCAGGCATTCTGCTGATTTATTGGGCTTTACTGGATTTTTTCCACCTTCCTGGCCATGATGCATACAGCATGGAAGGCAGCCTTGCCGGTGTAGTGGACAGGGCAGTTATGCCCGGCAGATTGTATCTTGGCATGCATGATCCCGAAGGTCTGCTAGGTGTGATACCTGCCATAGCAACAGCACTGATGGGAATGTTTACCGGAAAAGCTGTTTTACTAACCGAACGCCAGCAATTTGGACGCTTGGCACTTCTTTTGGCCACCACCGGCATTTTGCTGTTTGCTGCTGGTTGGTTGTGGAATTTTTTAATGCCGGTCAATAAGAACCTGTGGACCAGCTCGTTTGTGCTGGTGGCCGGTGGCATGAGTATGTTGCTTTTTGCTGCTTTCTTTTGGATCATCGATGTGAGAGGATGGCAAAAATGGTCGTTCCCATTCCGCATTATCGGCATGAATGCCATTGCTATTTACATGGGTCAACGCATTTTTGATCTTGGCAAAACAGCTGATTTCTTGTTTGGTGGTGTCACAGCGCTTGCATCTGCCCAATGGAAACCCGTAATGGATGCAAGCTTCTATGCGCTTACCTGCTGGATAATACTGTATTTCCTTTACCGGTACAAGATTTTTATCAAGGTTTGATTGCTTTTTACGTTCTCGTAGCAAGGGTTTTCGGAATACGTAAAAAGACATTTCCTTTGGTTGATTTTGGAAGTTAAAGAGCTTTTAAATAATTGTTAGCGAAACCTTTTCCAGCCGAAACCGTTTGCAATTTTTAATATGCTGATTTTTAAACAACGACATATAATAATATGTTGTTTTGAATATTTTTGTTTTCACACCTTTTTCATTCTCACTAACCAACATAATATTCTGATATGACGTTCTTTACGCCAAATCAAATTGCATTCTTAAACCGCAAGTTCTCAACCGTACCCAGATGGGCTTTGATTTTTGTTTTTTTCTTGCTGGGAAATCTTATACAACTCAGTGGCAACCAGGCGGGGCTAAAAGCACAAATATATGAACCTGAAGGACTTAACTTACCAGGAACATGGAATGGCTGGCAAAACCCTCCGACAAACAACCTTGCCCTTGCAAGTTATACCCAAGTAAGCGGAGGTCGGGTAACCAAAATCACTACGGGAACAGTGCGCTGGCAAACCTGGTTCAGCGTAGCCGCCAGCGGTGCCGACCTGGTGGGTGGCAATCACACCTGGCTCTTTACCAGCGGGCCTTCGGGCAGCCCATGGAATAACAAATGGGCCGGGGTAAACGTAACGATGAATACATTACAGAATTACACCTACAATAGCGGAGCCGATAACAGCATCACGTTAACCAATGGTAAATACTACACTGTTAACTGGCGTGACAACGGATACACCGGCACGCAGGCCATATTCATGGAAACCAGCTCCTTACCTGTCAACTTGACAAACGTTTCGGTTCCTTCGAACGTGCTCTCAGGCCAGCAGGCAAGCGTAAATCTTACTATTGATGCTACACCATCTCCGGAAGAAAAATTCTACCTGCGTTATACGACGAACGCATGGAACAGCTCCTCCATTGTTTTATTTACCATGTCGGGATTGGGAGGCACGGCTAATATCCCCGCCCAAAGTGCAGGTGCGGTAGTGGAGTATTATGTCTTTAGCTCTACCGTTGCAAGCATCAGCAGCGACTATGATATGCAAACCATCAGGCTGAACAACAATGGTGGTTCAAATTACAGCTACACAGTAATTGGATTGAGTACCCAGGCAGAGATTCTTAGCTTCAGCCTGCCCCAGCAAACCGGACCGGCCACCATCAACAGCGCCGCCGCCACCGTGAGCATCGAAGTGGCTCATGGTACCAATGTGGCCAGCCTCACACCCACCATCACCGTATCGGCCGGTGCCACCATCAGCCCTGCCAGCGGCCTGGCACAGAATTTCAGCAGTCCGGTGGTCTATACCGTTACCGCTCAGGATGGCATCACCACCAAAAACTGGACTGTTACAGTCAGCGTGGCTGCTCCGCCTCCACCCAACTATGGCCTGCGTGATGACGGAGGCGTCAACCTGCCCACCCTCACCTATTGGTATTCGGGCCAAAGCAACGACATCACCCAGCAGGGCAGCGCCTTCAACGGACAAAACTTCGGCTCCGCAAGCAGCTTCCTCTTCAAAGGCGCCAGCATCAAAACCTGGAAGTCGGGAACAGGCGATGTTACCGGTGCGCAGTTCAATTATAAAGTCTGGAGCTCCTCGGCCAGCGAACCTAACAGCTATACCGTGCGCAATGTGGGCTGGACCAGCAACGACGGAGGCGGCGACCAGACCTGGGCAAACTTCGGCGATCCTATTGACCTGGGAAGTGGCCTGACGCCCGGAACCTATAATGTGAAGATTCTCTTCTCCATCACCGGTACAGGTGTTGCAGGCACTACCGAAAATGGCCCCTTCAGCGCGCAGTTCACCTTTGTGGTGCTCAGCACAGCCGCCGAAATCACCAGCTTCAGCCTGCCCCAGCAAACCGGACCGGCCACCATCAACAGCGCCGCCGCCA
>DAIOUP010000087.1:0-1559 GCA_036759465.1 Bacteroidales bacterium | reverse complement strand
TGGTCTATACCGTTACCGCTCAGGATGGCATCACCACCAAAAACTGGACTGTTACCGTGAGTGTAGCTGCGCCTCCACAATTGGGATGGGTAAATTTGCAATGGCCCGGAGGCGGTAACATTGTTGTTGGCCAGACATTTAACGTGTATGCCCAGGCCTATGCTGCAGGCATCACCAATCCGCCCGGTCAGGCAGCAGGATTGCAGGCATGGATTGGCTACAACACCACCAACAACGACCCTTCAGGCTGGACCAACTGGCATGCAGCATCATACTTTGGGCAATCCGGCAATAACGATGAGTTCATGCTTAATCTGGGTTCGGTAATTAATACGCCCGGCAATTACTATTATGCCTCGCGTTTCAGCCTAAATGGCCAGCCCTATGTATACGGAGGATTCAGTACCGGAGGCGGAGGCTTTTGGAACGGAACCACCAATGTGAGCGGAACCCTTGTGGTTCAGGATGTTACGCAGACTTACCCCGTTACTTTTACAGTAAACGATGGTACTCAGTCGTACACAGATATTCGATTAAAAGGACAGATGACCAGCTGGAACACTGTTCCCATGATACAGGGGCCTTCAAATGTTTGGACACTGACCATGAACCTTTTGCCCGGCACATACGAATGGGGCGTGATTCAACATGATGGCAGTCCGAACGGAGTTTGGCTTATACAAGGACCTAACCTTGTTGTCACCGTAGGATCGGGCGGATCGGTGAGTGGAACAACTACTTACAACATTCCTGCACCGCCTCCGGCCGGTATCGAATGGGCTAACCTTCAATGGCCTGCCAGTGCTACTATTGAGCCTTCGCAAACTCTTAATGTGTATGGCAGGGTTTACATTCCGGGAGTTACCGGAGGACCGGTAGCCCCGGCCGGATTGCAGGCCTGGGTTGGTTATAGTACCACCAACAACAATCCTTCAGGCTGGACCAACTGGATACCGGCCACCTTCAATACGCCCAGCGGCAATAACACTGAGTATGTGGCCAATCTGGGAGCACAGATCAGCACCAACGGCACTTACTACTATGCTTTCCGTTACCAGTATCAGGGACAAAACTACGTTTACGGAGGTTACAGTGCCGGAGGAGGAGGCCCATGGAACGGAACCAGCAATATCAGTGGAATGCTCACGGTGGGTGTGACAATTAATTGTGAGGACTTTAGGGGTGTAGTTTACACTTCACCTTCCTTCCCGACCCATAACCAAAGTGTTACCATTTATTTTGACGCCACCAAAGGCAATGGCGCTTTGCTCAACTACACAGGCGATGTTTACGCACACACAGCTGTGATTACCAATCTGAGCATTAGCGATGCCGACTGGCGATATACCAAAACTTCATGGGGCGAAAACACCCCCTCTACCCTGCTCACGCGCCTCGGTGCCAACCTTTACAGCCTGACCATCCCCAATCCAAGAACGTATTACGGTGTGCCTGCTAACGAGATTATCCGCAAGCTGGTCATCGTGTTTCGGTCGGCGACAACCAATACCCAGGGCAACTGGCTGGTACACAAAAATTCTAACGGTTTGGATATTTTT
>DAIOUP010000086.1:0-7150 GCA_036759465.1 Bacteroidales bacterium | reverse complement strand
TTTCTATACAGGTGATATGAAATTCCCACCTCCGACGATGACAGTCCCACACTCATCCCCTGACCGCCTTCACAAAATGATCCGCCTCCCGTTACACTAAAAAGTACAGGCGTAGGATTGACAAACAGGAAGGCGGGGTTGCTGATTTCGGGGCAGTTGCCGTTGAGAATGCGACACCGGTAACGAAAACCATTCATCCCGGTAGTGGTGTAAATGCTGAGCTGCGGTGTTTTTGTCCCTTGAAAAAAAGCATTATCCACCAGATCGATCCACCCCTGTCCGACGCTTTCCTGCCACTGGTAGGTTTGGCCATAAATGCTTGAAACCGAGAAAATTGCCACATCACTTTTGCAAACCACCCTGTCCATGGGCTGCTGGGTGATAATCGGCGGGTCGTTAACGCCAAAGTTGGCTGCCTGACTGATATCGCTAAGTCCTTGTCCGTCAGTAACCACACACCGATACTTGTATCCGTTGAGGCCAAGATTGGCATCGGTAATGGTGAGTATCTGGGTGGTGTAACCACTGGCGTAGGTCATGGCCTGAGTGATGTTGTACCAACCAACGCCGTCGTTTTCCTGCCATTGAAAAGAAACCGTATTGAGCGCCAGCACTCTGAATTGCGCCTGACCTCCCACGCAAACCGCCGTATCGGATGGATGGCCAATAACCACCGCCTGCGCCTTGAGACTTTCGGGCCTCAATAATACGGCAAGTCCGACAAGTATAAACAGCAAATACTTCGTTCTCAGGATCAACATCGAATATATCTTATAATTTCTTCTGCAGTGTCCTAACCCGGCCACTGCAAGGATTACATTGGTTAAGACATTTAAAGAGAGCTTTTTAGAACCCTCAACTCACTTGTTTCGAAGTTATTCATGAATTGGTTGATCCCAGACACTAAATTCCAAATCAAAAATAGCATTACAGCTCCGGCGTCTGCCCGGGATTTATTCTAAATTATCAACATCAAAATGTTAAGAAGGTGGTATCTTGCCGTCATTCCTCATCCACTCGCAGAAAATCATTAAGAACATTCTGGAGATTCCAAAGTTTTTCATTGATCCACAAAACTATTGCCACTTGCCTCTTAAAACGCTTAGGATTATGGATGAGCTTGTATCGATAATTGCATATTTCGGTATCAACCTCCGCAATCATCTTTATTTAGAATCCGTTTGAATTATGGCTGACTAAGCCGATAATGCGTTAAAATATTTTACTTTAGCCATGCATTTGATTTTACACCAAAACCCTGATAATCATGGCCAACCTCAGCACAAGCTATATGGGTCTAAAACTGAAGAACCCCATTATTGTGGGCAGTTCGGGGCTTACAAATTCGGTTGAGAACATCAAGGAAGCGGCAGCCAGCGGAGCAGCGGCAATCGTACTTAAATCGCTCTTCGAAGAGCAGATCCTGCATCTGGCGCAGCACACCATGATGCAGGACAGCACGGCTAATCTGTATCCCGAGGCCGAGGATTACATCAAACAATACACCCGGGCCAACGATGTCGAAAACTATCTCAGGCTGATCCGTGAAGCAAAAAAGGCAGTTGACATACCTATTATCGGAAGCATCAACTGCGTTTCGGCAACTGAATGGACAGATTTTGCCATGAAAATTGCAGAGGCCGGTGCCGATGCCATCGAACTCAACATCTTTGTGCTTCCTTCCGATCCGCTTAAGACGAGCGAACAAAACGAGACAGTTTATTTCGAAATCCTCGACAAAATCACGCGTTCCGTAAACATTCCGGTGGCGGCCAAAATCAGCTATTATTTCTCCAGCTTGTCGAAAATGACCCTAAAGCTGTCGTGGACGGGCATCAAAGGGCTGGTAATGTTCAACAGGTTTTTTTCGCCCGACATTGATATCGATCGCATGGAAGTGCGTGCCTCCAATGTTTTCAGCACTCCGGCCGAACTTTCGGTTTCGCTTCGCTGGGTGGCCATGCTCAGCAACAAGGTACAGTGCGACATTGCCGCTTCGACAGGTATTCACGACGGAAAAGCCGTGATCAAACAACTGCTGGCGGGAGCCAAAGCCGTGCAGATTGCCTCGGTGCTCTACAAAAAAGGATTCCGCGAAATTCAGGTTATGCTCGACGAACTCAACCAGTGGATGGATCAACACAACTACGCTACCGCCGATCAGTTCATTGGTAAAATGAGCATCCGTCAGCTCGAAAATCCCGCCGCATGGGAAAGGGTGCAGTTTATGCGCCACTTCAGCGGCATAGAATAGGCCACTTCTATAAGTTTTCCCCTTCCTTATTTACTGTCCGGAGCGACGGCTCTGTACTAACGTAATGTAGATAACTCAGCACAAACCATGAGCCGGCAGAGGTAAACAAATGCCAAAGAAAATGTGTGCCTTGTGGTATCCATGCAATAGGATGTGCATCAAGCTGCCTGAACAACAGTGCAATACCGAAAGCGGCAATCATATAAATCACCCAGAAAACATGCCTGAAATTGGTTCTGTACAAGATTATGAGTAAAGGCACAATGACCAGCAATCCTGAAATGGCATAAGAGATATTGATGGAAAGGTGTTGGGGTAACTCGCGGAAAAACACTATCCTTATACCAAAAACCGGAACAAAGATCAACAACACCATCCAACGCTTAGGCAAAACCTTGAACCAGAAATAGATGGCAATGGCCAGGGTAAGCAATGCCGATGGTATTACATCGAGCATGAGGAAAACCGGGCTCATTCGGAAGGCATGAAAAAGGGTGCTCCCAAGCCCTCCAAGAAAAACCATGGCAATGGCAAAGGCAAGAAAACGCAGCTGGTTGAGCTGATGGCGATAATGGAAGAAAAAAATGATGGCCGGCAGCATCATGAACATGGAACTCACTGCATTCCAGGGCTCCACTATAACCAGTTCGGGGTGGTATTCGGCATAGCGCGGGCCTCCATCGGGCAAGCGTTGGTTAAACCATCCTTCGACGATGCGAAATAATGTTGTAAAGCTGTCTTCGTGGTGGTGATGGTGATGCATAATGATTATGAAGTATAAAATGGATAGTCGGTATATCCGCGGTGGTCGCCACCGTAAAAAGTCGTTTCATCCCAAGGATTTAAAGGGGCATCGGCATGATAGCGTTCCACAAGGTCGGGGTTGGAAATGAACAGCTTACCAAAAGCGACAAGATCAGCCAGCCCCTCTTCCACCACAGCCTCTGCCCGGCTGAAATTGTAGCCCGCACTGGTTATCAAGGTTGATTGAACGAGTGGCCTGAAATGCGGAGTAACCCTTCTGAGGTATTGCGGCAGACCTTCAAGGCGGGCCTGGTCGGGTTCGATGAGGTGAATGTATGCCAGACCAAAGTTATTTAGCTCATTAATAAGATATTCGAATGTTTCAACAGGTTTTTGATTGCGTACGCCGAAATTCGTACCGCTGGGCGATAGTCGGATGCCAGTGCGGCAGGCCCCTATGACCGAGCTAATGGCCTCGGTTACTTCGATTGCAAACCGGCATTTGGAAGCAATACTTCCTCCATAGGCATCGGAGCGCAGATTGCTGCTGTCGCTCAAAAACTGATCGATCAGATAACCATTGGCGGCATGAATCTCTACACCATCAAATCCTGCATCCATCGCCAGAAGCGCGGCGTTTTTATAATCGCTGATGGTTGAGGAAATCTCTTCAATCGTCATGGCATGTGGCACCACTGGCTCCATTTTTCCTGCAGGAGTAGTGATCGGCATATTTTCGGGAACGGCTGATGGCGCAAAAGGCAATGAACCATCCTGCTGGAGCAGGGGATGCGAATGCCTGCCCACATGCCACAGTTGTATAAAGATGCGGCCGCCCCTATCGTGTACGGCATCGGTAATCCTGCGCCAGCCTTCAACCTGCTCATAGTTGTAGATTCCCGGTGTGTTGGCATAACCCAATCCTTTGGGCGATATCTGGCTAGCCTCGCTTATGATTAAACCGGCCGAAGCACGCTGGGAATAATAAAGAGCGGTGGAGGCAGTGGGAACCCAACCTTTGCCCGCACGCTGACGGGTAAGTGGTGCCATGACAAAACGGTTAGGAAGCCTCAAGCACTCGCTTTCGAAAGGCTGCATTAATATCTTTCTGTATGCCAAGCTATTGAAATTTGAGGTTAACTTAATCGGGAAAGCAACAAATTTCTGCTTATTTTTGTTTACTCATTGTTTAAAACCATTCCAAATAAGATGCCCCACTATCAACTCAGAGGCCAGGTTCCTCCAAAACGTCACACTATATTCCGCCAGCCCGACGGCAGGCTCTATGCCGAAGAATTGGTTTCGACTGAAGGGTTTTCGGACGTTTACTCGCTGATCTATCATGTTTATCCACCCACTATGGTCAAGTATATCGGTGATCCGGTGGATGTGGCGCCGCGCATAGCAGTGGCTAAAAACATGCAGCATCGTGCCTTTTGCGGATTTGCGGTTGATCCGGCCGACGATTTTCTGGAAAGCCGTATTCCGGTTTTGGTCAACAGTGATGTTTACATAGTGCTGGCTGCACCCCGCAAATCGATGACCGAATATTACTACAAAAACAGTCAGGCCGATGAAATGATTTTTGTACACAGAGGCAGTGGAAGATTGAAAACGATTTATGGAACACTTGAGTTTGCCTACGGCGATCACCTGATCATCCCCCGCGGCACCATTTATCAAATCGAATTCGACAACGAAGACAACCGGTTATTTATCCTTGAATCGTTTCACCCGTTGCGCTATCCAAAGCGTTATGTAAACAAGTTTGGACAATTGCTGGAACACGCTCCCTACCACGAGCGCGACATTAGGGCACCACAACAACTCGAAACCTTTGATGAGCTTGGAGATTTTCTGGTCAAAATAAAGCGCAGCGACACCATTTTCCCTTATGTGTATGCCACACACCCATTCGACGCAATAGGTTGGGACGGCAACCATTACCCCTTTGCGTTTTCGATTCATCAATTCGAACCCATTACCGGCAGGGTACACCAGCCGCCGCCCGTACATCAGACTTTCGAAACCAGTGCTTTCGTTACCTGTGCGTTTGTGCCGAGGCTCTACGATTATCATCCACAGGCCATTCCAGCACCCTACAACCACAGCAATGTAGATTCGGATGAGGTTCTTTACTATGTTGACGGCGACTTCATGAGCCGCAACCATATCGAACATGGGATGATTACACTGCATCCAATTGGCATTCCTCATGGCCCACATCCGGGAGCGGTTGAAAGGAGCATTGGCCAGACAAAAACCGAAGAGCTGGCCGTGATGGTTGACACCTTCAAACCGCTGATGCTCACTGAACAGGCCATGCAAATCGAAAGTGCGGATTATCACAAAAGCTGGATGTAAAATTTGAACCGAAACCAAAAAGCGATATGCATTACAACGATTTTTTACCCATCAACGGCACAGATTACGTTGAATTTTACGTTGGCAACGCCAAGCAGGCAGCCCATTACTACCAAACTGCCTTTGGTTTTCAGCCGGTGGCCTATGCCGGCCTCGAAACCGGTTTGAAAGACAGGGCTTCTTATGTACTCAGGCAGGGCAAAATCACTTTCGTGCTTACCACAGCCCTCACCCCCGACTCCTCGATTGCCGAGCATCATCGCACCCATGGCGATGGCATTAAGGTAATCGCCCTATGGGTTGACGATGCCCGAAAGGCATGGAAAGAGACTACCAGCCGTGGCGCCAAATCATATATGGAGCCTCAGACGCTGGTGGATGAATGGGGCGAGGTGGTAACGAGCGGCATACACACTTATGGCGAAACCGTGCACATTTTCGTTGAGCGCAAAAACTACTTCGGGCATTTTATGCCCGGGTTCAGAAAATGGGAGCCCGAATACCGTCCATCCGATGTAGGCTTACTTTATGTTGACCATATTGTTGGGAACGTAGGCTGGGGCGAAATGAACCGGTGGGTAAAGTTTTATGGCGAAGTGATGGGATTCGAGCAGCTGGTTTCGTTTGACGACAAGGACATCTCAACCGAATATACTGCTTTGATGAGCAAGGTTATGGCCAACGATAATATGCGAATCAAGTTTCCCATTAACGAGCCCGCCGAAGGAAAGAAAAAATCGCAGATCGAGGAGTACATTGAGTTTTATCGTGGTCCAGGCGCCCAGCATGTGGCTATGGCCACCGACAATATTGTCGAAACCATTACCCAACTGCGCAGTCGCGGAGTAGAATTTCTCCACGTACCAGACACCTATTACGATACCGTGCTCGATCGCGTGAAAGCCATTGACGAAGACATTGAAACCTTGAAAAAACTGCGCATACTTGTCGACCGCGACGAAGAAGGCTATCTATTGCAGCTTTTCACAAAACCCGTCGAAGACCGGCCAACAGTATTCTTCGAAATTATTCAGCGTAAGGGCGCAAAATCTTTTGGCAAAGGCAACTTCAAAGCGCTATTCGAAGCCATCGAACTTGAACAGTCACACCGCGGAACACTCTGATTCAGCATTTTATGAAAAAATCATGGATCGATATTCCCAGCGGAAGCGATTTCACGCTGGAAAATATCCCCTTTGGCATCATCCGGTATGGCGATCAGATGGCCCCGGCAACCAGGATAGGCGATACGGTGGCCGACTTGTCGGTACTGGCCGATTTTGGCTTTTTCGACGACCTCGACATACCCGACCTGAGCGTGTTTTATCATCCGGTGCTCAACGACTTTATTGCTCTCGGAAGACAAAAAACCGGTCAGGTCAGGCAAAGGCTGCAGGAGTTGTTTGCCGAAAATTGTGCGTTGCTTAAAAATCAGGAAGATGTTTGCAGGTTGGCATTGTACCCCGTCAAAGCGGTGCAAAATCTGATGCCGGTCAGCATTGGCGATTATACTGATTTTTACTCGAGTATCGACCATGCCACTAACGTAGGTAAAATGTTTCGCGACCCGGCCAATGCCCTTCTGCCCAACTGGAAGCATTTGCCTGTTGGTTATCATGGACGCAGTTCATCCATCGTAATTTCAGGCACTTCCATCCACAGGCCAAAGGGGCAAACACGCCCCGACGACAACCAACCACCGGTTTTCGGCCCGAGCCGTCAGCTCGATTTCGAGCTCGAGATGGCTTTTATCACCTGTGGAGAAACTACACTTGGCGAGTCTATACC
>DAIOUP010000085.1:0-7167 GCA_036759465.1 Bacteroidales bacterium | reverse complement strand
GTTGTTGCTTACGCCTTCGTGCGGCATTTATTCCTTCACCGGCGCCAGCATTCCGCCTGAAGCCAAGACTTTTTCGGTTGAACAATTTGCCAACAACGCCTTGTTGGTCGAACCGCTGCTTAGCAACACCATGACCAACGCCCTGCGCGACCGGTTTACCAGCCAAACGACGCTCAGGCAAACAGCAGCGAATGGTGACCTTGCTTTTGAAGGCGAAATAACCGATTACTCAGTAAGCCCGGTGGCCATCCAGAGCGACCAGACCGCGGCGCTTAACAGACTAACTATCACTGTAAACGTTCGATTCTACAACAAATTCGAAGAATCGAAGAACTTTGAAAGCCGGTTTACACAATATCTTGACTATCCCAGCGATCAGGACCTTAATGTGGTAAAAGACAGGTTGATCCGGGAAATAACCGACATGCTTATCGATAATATTTTCAATAAAGCCGTAGTTAACTGGTAAGGCAATGAACAAGGCAACCTTTACAACCTATCTGCGCGAGCCCCAACAGCTCGATGCCGAGAGCATTGCCGAACTGAGTGAGCTTGCAAGGCAATTCCCCTACAGTAGTTTGGTGCACACCTTGCTGGCCATGAATCTTCACAAGGAAGGTCACGTCCGCTACGAAAGCCAGATCAGGCTGGCGGCAAGCCTCTCGCCCGACCGCAACCTGTTGCGTCTGCATCTGCGTGATATTTCAAGAGCAGGCAACGCAGTTTTGCCCGACGAATATGTTCAACCCGAAAGCTCGGCATTTGAAGTCCCGATCGAGGAAGCCCCTCCCGTGAAGGTTGACGATGCCCAACAGAAGCATTCAGAAACCGAAGCCGAACAGTCACTTTACCCTGCATCACATACGCCAGCGCCCGTTGTTGAACCGGAAGTTGATGCTCCCGACAGTGATGAACTGCTACGGCGTCGCTCGCTCGAAGAACTAAAACGTCTTGTAGCCGAGCGACTGAACCATATCAATAAAGGACAGTCCTCAGAAGAAGCTGCCGAAACCAGCAAAGACCAGATCATCGAAAAATTCATTCGCGAGAATCCCAGTATAAGCAGGCCAAAAGCGGAATTTTACAACCCAATTAATGTGGCTCAGCACAGCGTGGTTGATCAGGAAAACATCGTAAGCGAAACGCTGGCCAAAATATACCTCAAACAAGGTCATATTGGAAAGGCTATCAAAGTATTCGAAAAATTAAGCTTGAAATATCCGGAAAAAAGTAGTTACTTTGCAGGCCTTATCGAAGAATCGAAAAAGATCACAAATAATTAAAAATCAATAAGATGTTTATCGTTGTTTCCATTTTGATGCTCCTTGCCAGTGTACTCATGGGTCTGGTAGTTTTGGTGCAGAATTCGAAAGGTGGAGGGCTGGCCAGCAATTTTTCGGCCTCCAACCAGATCATGGGCGTGAGACAAACGGCTGATTTTCTTGAAAAAGCCACCTGGACGCTTGCCGCCGCCATGCTGCTTTTTGCACTTGTTAGCGCGGTAGTCATTCCAAACCACACTGCATCATCCGGTGCAGCCGACACCGAACTGCGCAGCAAGATTGAGCAGACCAAGCCTGTCGATTTCCAGGCTCCGCCACCACAGGAAGAATAGCAAACCCTGACATACAGGAATTAAAAAATGTCAGAATGTCACAGCATTCTGACATTTTTTTTTTGATTACGCATTTGGCACAAAATATGTCATAATTGCAGCAACCATAAAAAAGCAGTTAATCAATCCACAAAACTTGAACAAATATGGGAAAGCTCAACCTTAAACCATTGGCTGACAGAGTTGTAATCGAACCCGCACCAGCCGAGCAGAAAACAGCAAGCGGCATTATCATTCCTGACACCGCCAAAGAAAAACCACAAAAAGGCACCGTTGTGGCCGTTGGTCCCGGTATTGACGACAAACCCCTCACTGTTAAGGAAGGCGATGTTGTACTCTATGGCAAATATGCAGGCACTGAGTTTACCATCGACGGGGTAAATTACCTTATCATGCGCGAATCGGACGTAATCGCAATCATCTAAAAAATTCATTAACAATTAAATACAAAGTAAAATGGCAAAAGACATCTATTTCGACCTGGAAGCAAGAGAGAAGCTCAAGAAAGGTGTTGACGCACTCTCCAATGCCGTTAAAGTAACGCTTGGTCCAAAAGGCCGCAACGTGATCATTGAAAAATCGTTTGGTGCACCCCAGATTACTAAGGACGGTGTGACAGTGGCTAAGGAAGTGGAACTGAAAGACCCGGTTGAAAACATGGGCGCTCAGATGGTGAAGGAAGTGGCCTCGAAAACCAACGATATCGCCGGCGACGGTACCACCACGGCTACCGTGCTTGCTCAGGCCATCATCACCACAGGCATGAAAAACGTTACCGCCGGTGCTAACCCGATGGATCTGAAAAGAGGCATTGACAAGGCCGTAGAAAAAGTTAAGGAGTCGCTCAAGGCTCAAACCCAGGAAGTTGGCGAAAATAACGAAAAAGTTAAGCAGGTAGCTGCCATTTCGGCCAACAACGATATGCATATCGGTGGACTCATTGCCGAGGCCATGGCCAAAGTGAAGAAAGAAGGCGTAATCACCGTTGAGGAAGCCAAGGGTATGGAAACTTATGTTGACGTGGTAGAAGGTATGCAGTTCGACCGCGGCTACATCTCGCCCTACTTCATCACCAATGCCGAAAAAATGGAAGCCGTTTACGAAAATCCTTTCATCCTGATCCACGACAAGAAAATTTCGGTGATGAAGGATCTGCTCCCCATTCTTGAAAAAACCCTCCAGACTGGCCGTCCGCTCATCATGATTGCAGAAGATGTTGAAGGCGAAGCACTTGCAACCCTCGTTGTGAACAGGCTACGTGGATCGCTCAAGGTAGCTGCCGTGAAGGCTCCTGGTTTTGGCGACCGCAGGAAAGAAATGCTCGAGGACATCGCAGTACTCACCGGCGGTATTGTGGTTTCGGAAGAGAAGGGCTACCGCCTCGAAGATACCACACTCGATATGCTCGGCAAAGCCGACAAGGTTACCATCAATAAGGACAACACCACCATCGTCAGCGGCCATGGCAACAAGGCCAATATCGACGCCCGCGTTGCCCAGATTCGCAAGCAGATCGAAACCACCACTTCGGACTACGACCGCGAAAAGCTGCAGGAACGCCTTGCAAAGCTTGCCGGCGGCGTAGCCGTGATTTATGTTGGCGCTGCCAGCGAAGTGGAAATGAAAGAAAAGAAAGACCGCTTCGAAGACGCCCTCAACGCCACACGTGCTGCCATTGAAGAAGGTATCATTCCCGGAGGTGGTGTTGGTTTCATCCGCGCCATCGAAGCCCTAACCGACCTCAAAGGCGACAACGAAGACGAAAACACCGGTATTGCCATCATCAAGCGAGCACTCGAAGAGCCTCTTCGTCAGATCGTTGAGAATTCGGGCCTCGAAGGAAGCGTGGTGGTAAACCGTGTAAAAGAAGGAAACGGCGCATTTGGTTACAACGCCCGCACCGAAGTATTCGAAAACCTGCTCGAAGCTGGTGTTATCGATCCTACCAAGGTTGCCCGCGTAGCTCTTGAGAACGCTGCTTCTATAGCCGGTATGCTCCTCACCACTGAGTGCGTACTTGTTGAACACAAAGAACCAAAAGAAAAAGCCATGCCCCCGATGGGCGGCGGAATGGACGGAATGATGTAAACCTCCGCAAGCGCTTTTCCTACAAATACGAAGGCTCCCTCACAGGGGGCCTTCTTTATTTTGTGTAACAAAATTTATCCCTTAGCTAACAGTCTTGATCACTGATGATTATGAAAAACATCGAGAAGAAGAGCGTGTATTTTGTTTAATTTTTTGAACAATCTTTTAAACAATTAGCCCTGCTTCCTGTTTATGTTTCGTAACAACGACAAAAACTATGACTAAGTTTAAAGGACATACCGAACTGCTAAACGTAAAATATCACCACAACGGCAATGGTAACGGAAATGGCCACTATTATGATATTTCGATCGACCTGATGGGCGACGAACATGTGGCAGGCAGTATCGAAACTCCGATGCGCGAAGATGCATTTGAATTGAGTGATGATGCCAAGATTGCCAAAATTGAGCAGCACTTCGAGCAGATCATGCAAACCCTCGGCCTCGACCTAACCGACGACAGCCTTCGCGGAACGCCCCGTCGCGTTGCCAAGATGTACGTTAAGGAAATATTTAAAGGTTTAAATCCTGCTAACAAGCCCGTTCCCTCGGTATTCGACAATAAGTTTCGCTACGGTCAGATGTTGGTCGAAAAAAGCATCAACCTCAACAGCACCTGCGAGCATCACTTTTTGCCCATTTTTGGCAAGGCCCATGTAGGTTATGTAGCCAATGGCGCTGTAATTGGCCTCTCGAAGATCAACCGCATTGTGGATTATTTTGCCCGCCGTCCGCAGGTGCAGGAGCGTTTGACGGTGCAGATAGCCAACGAGCTTAAAAAGGTACTCAACACCGATGATGTCGCCGTAGTGATCGAAGCCAAACACATGTGTGTGTCGTGCAGGGGCATACACGACGAAAGCAGCACCACGCTTACTGCCGAATACTCGGGAATCTTTAAAAACGAAAAACGCAAAGAAGAATTTTTAGCCTATATCGGTTTGAAGATCTGACCCTTACTCACAAACACTATATACACTTCCCTCAACCCTGAGCCCTGATGGCGCCCCAATCGCCGGAAGGGCTCTTTTTTTTTTACGGCTTGAATTCCTTTACAACAATAATGTAAGAAGGGAAATGGTCGCTGTAGCCCCCCATAAACTCGCCGCCCACATAGGTGCGCCAGGGATAGCCTTTGAAACGACCGCTGCGCTGTGTGAGTTCAACCTTGTTGTGTACACGGGCTGTGCGAAAGCGATAAGACGAGAAATCGTCGCCAAGCCACGCCTGACTGATGATGATCTGGTCGAAAAGGCTCCAGGTATCGCGCCAGGCATTAGAACCGATCCCTTTCTGATATAAGGCAAACATGGGGTTGTACAAGTCGTCGGCCTTGAGTTCTTTCTGACTTCCCTTTGCCCTTAGACCTTCTGTCAGGCTTTTATTTGTGGGATTGTCGTTCAGGTCGCCCATCACTACGATCCTGGCCTGTGGATCGAGGCTTAGCAATGAATCGGCAATATGACGGGTAAGTTTGGCAGCTGCCATACGGAGCGGCATTGAGCGTTTTTCACCCCCACGCCGACTCGGCCAGTGGTTAACAATAACATGAATGCGTTCACCGTCAAAATCACCCGAAACAACAAGCTGATCGCGGGTGCGAAAATCGGGCATACCGTCAACGGTAAGCGTATAGCTCTTGTGATTCACGGGCTTAAAATATTTCGGCTGATAGAGCATGGCCACATCCACACCTCTCCGGTCGGGCGAGTGGTAGTGAATGATCTTGTAATTGCGCGAAGCGATGATGGGTTGACGGGCAAGATCCTCCAGCACTTCACGGTTCTCCACTTCCGCCACACCCAGGATTGCAGCCCCGTCAGGCGTGAAATCGAGCCCGATACCATGAATGGCGTTAGCCATCTGGTTTATTTTGTGCAGGTACTTGCGGCTATCCCAACGGGCCGGGCCCTGAGGGGTAAACTCCTCATCATTGGTAAGCGGATCGTTTATTGTATCATACAAATTTTCGAGGTTGTAAAAAGCAATGCACCCCACTTTATATTGCTTCTCCTGTGCCGTTGCAACATTGAATAGTTGACCTATCAACAGGAAGAAAAAGATCAAATGTCCAGATTTCATAATGATATTTTTATGGCAGGCACAGGTATTTGAGCAATGGTGCCTTTGCCGACAAAATTAGGACATTGTTGCGTTTGACCGGCCTATGATACCTGTCAAAGCAATTATTTAACCATTAACAAGTTGATATGCTCAATTCAGGTGTTTTTAAGATGCGCTTAATGACAATCCACTACCTTTGCCGATCAGGAAAAGACCTTATTGATTATTATGAGAAAAAAGCTACTTATTCTTCTGGGGGCGCTGGTTTTCGGGTATAACATCCATGCCCAGACCGACACCTCTGCAATGGTGAATCAGGCTGCGCTTCCGGTGATTACGCTTACCGAGGAGGATTTCGACGGCGGTCGCGCCGCCAACGACATTTCGGGACTGTTGCAATCGTCGCGCGACATCTTTGTTTCCACAGCCGGGTTCAACTTTGGGTCGGTGCGCTTCCGTATGCGAGGCCTCGACTCCGAAAACACCTCCGTGCTTTTCAACGGAGTGAGCATGAACGACCTGGAAACAGGACGAGCCAGTTATTCAACCTGGGGTGGACTCAATAATGCTACACGTTTCACCGAGGTAAACAATGGCATTGGCTCGTCCGATTGGGCTTTTGGAGGTATCGGAGGCGTAACCAATATCCTGACACGGGCCAGTCAGTTTCGCAACGCCTTCAACCTGAGTTATGCTGCTTCGAACCGCAGTTACAACAACAGGCTCATGTTGCTCTATGCCACGGGCATGCAGGAAAATGGCTGGGCCATTACATTGAGCGGTTCGCGGCGCTGGGCTGTATACGGCTATGTACCAGGAACTTTTTACGATGCCTGGTCGTGGTTTGCATCTGTGGAGAAGAAACTAAACAACCGCCACAGCCTGGGTCTGATAGCCTTTGCAGCGCCTACAAAGCGCGGGATGGCAGCCGTTTCGGTTAAGGAGGCCTACGATCTGGCAGGAACGAACTTTTACAATGCCAATTGGGGCTATCAAAACGGCGAAGTCCGAAACGCGCGCGTCAGCAATTACAATCAGCCAATGTTTCAACTATCGCACTATTGGACACCAAACCAGAAAACTACGCTGCAAACCACAGCCTACACATGGTTTGGCCCCGGTGGCAGCACTGCTTTGGACTGGAATGAGGCCAATGACCCCAGGCCGGATTACTACCGAAACCTGCCAAGCTACTGGAGTCAGCGCTCCGACGAAACCAAATATGCCTACTATCTGGACCAATGGACCAACAACGAAAGTTTCAGGCAATTGCAGTGGGACCACTTTTTCTTTGCCAACAGCAAAAACCTGTTCACTGTAAACAACGCCAACGGCATTGCCGGAAATCGTGTTACAGGCAATAAATCGAAATTCATTGTTGAAGATCGCAGAATGGAC
>DAIOUP010000084.1:0-7196 GCA_036759465.1 Bacteroidales bacterium | reverse complement strand
GCCTTCACCGAATTGGAGAAAGGCATTGAAGATTACGTCAGGAATTATTTACTGGAAGGCCGCTTCTTCTGAACAACTGTTTCAACAGCTCTTGCGGCCAGCTCGCTGTCGAGTTCCTGCAGCATTTTGTGCATATTGCCGAGGGTTTGAAGCAAGGTAATGTTACGATCAAGACCCTCAAAATCAGCTTTTATTGCTTCTCTCGCACCCTGAAGTGTATAACCTTTTACCTTAACAAGATTGTAAATGATGTGCAGATTTTTTACATCTCTGGCCGTAAAAAGCCTGTTGCCCTTTTTATTTTTGTGAGGTTTTAAAACATCAAATTCCTTCTCCCAAAACCGGATCAGTGAGGTGCTCACTTTAAACATTTCTGCCACTTCCCCAATGCTGTAATAAACCCTCTCACTCTTTGCCATAGCCTGTTAATCCATAGATTGTGATGGAAGTGATGAGAGTTCAAGAATTTGCTTGTACTGTTCCGGAGTCAAATCGTTAAAGAAGAAGTTGATTGGGTTAACAGGTCGGCCACTCTTTCTTACCTCATAATGAAGGTGCGGCGATGTACTTTTACCAGAGTTGCCGGTTTTTCCAATTTTCTGCCCACGCTTTACCTTTTCGCCGCGCTTTACGCTGAAAGAACTTAGGTGAGCGTAAACGGTCTGATAGCCAAAGCCGTGATTGATAATAATCGTATTTCCGTATCCAAAGTAATTTCGGTCAACCGATTCAACAACGCCATCACCAGTGGCAAAAACCTCCGTACCCACAGGGGTCGAAAAATCCACACCCTCATGAAACTTGTAGACTTTGTAAAAAGGGTCGAGGCGAACGCCATAGTGCGAGGTAATGGCCCTGAAATCGTTCTGACGCAAAGGCTGGATGGCCGGGAGGGCCGCCAGCATAAGTGATTTGCCACGCGCCAGATTGTAAACCTCGTCGAAAGATTTTGATTGAACATATAGCTGGCTGGCTATGCGATCGAGGCGCTTATGCGTTTCGATAATGAGGTCCGAATTTTTAAAACCACTAAGACCGGAATACCTGTCAACCCCGCCATATCCGGCCTGACGAATGGACGAAGGCACAGGTTCGGCCTCGAAAATAACACGATAAATATTGTCATCGCGTTGCTGCATGTCCTTTAAAAGCAGCTCCATGTTTTCCATCTTATCATTGAGCTGTTCATATTGAAAAGCCATGTTTTCAAGCTCTCTTTTTAGCTTACGCTCCATGGGAGAACCGAAAAACTCAATGAAAAATAAAAATGCGACCCCACCAAATGCACCGCTGGTTATGATAAAAGTGAAAAATCGCCACAATCGCAGCTTCCAGGTTACCCTGTATGGCTCGTAACTGAGCGACTTTTGATTGAATACGTATTTAAGCTTGGCCATCAGCCCCTGCTTGGTTCATAACAACAATGGGCAAAGTTAATATTTTCGACTAAATTTGCACCTCATTTTACAGTGTTAAAAATTGAAAATCAGCATACAACAAACTCGAAATGAACTCGGTAGAAATTCGCAAAACTTTTCTTGAATTTTTCAGGTCAAAACAGCACCTTATCGTACCATCGGCGCCTATCGTGGTGAAGGACGATCCCACGCTAATGTTTACTAATGCCGGCATGAACCAGTTCAAGGAGTATTTTCTTGGCAACGCTCAGCCGAAGGCCCCCAGAATTGCGGACACACAAAAGTGTTTGCGGGTTTCGGGTAAGCACAACGACCTTGAAGAAGTGGGCTACGACACTTACCATCACACCATGTTCGAAATGCTCGGCAATTGGTCGTTTGGCGATTATTTCAAGAAAGAAGCCATCGAATGGGCATGGGAATTGCTTACCGAGGTTTATGGCATCGACAAAGACAGGCTTTATGTAACGGTTTTCGGCGGCGACCCGGCAGAGCTGCTTGACAGGGATGACGAATCGTTTGCTTACTGGAATAAAATAGTACCCGCTGAAAGAATTATTTACGGAAGTAAAAAGGATAACTTCTGGGAAATGGGCGACACCGGGCCGTGCGGGCCTTGTTCCGAAATTCATGTCGATATCCGCGATCAGCACGAACGCGACAGCCTCCCCGGTCGCGAACTGGTAAACACGGGGCATCCGCTGGTTATTGAAATCTGGAACCTCGTGTTTATCGAATTCAACCGTACTGCTTCAGGAAAACTGGAGAAACTTCCTGCAAGTCACGTGGATACCGGTATGGGATTCGAGCGCTTGAGTATGGTGCTGCAAGGCAAAAAATCCAATTACGATACTGATATTTTTCAGGACATAATTGCCGAAATAGCAAGGCTTTCGGGAAAACATTACGGTGAAAACGAATTTGCTGATGTGGCCATGCGTGTGATTGCCGACCACCTTAGGGCCGTGGCATTCTCCATAGCCGACGGCCAGCTGCCTTCGAATACAGGGGCAGGTTATGTCATCCGTCGTATTCTGCGCAGGGCCATAAGGTATGGCTATACTTACCTCGGTTTTGAAGAGCCATTTGTTTACAAGCTGTTGCCGGTACTTTCTTCTAAAATGTCTTCTACCTTCGAAGAGCTTGAAAAGCAGAAAGAACTGGTATCCAAAGTGATACATGAGGAGGAAGCAGCTTTCCTGCGCACCCTATCTCATGGAATTCGTCGGTTCGAACACTACGTGGCTTCGCACGAAAACGAAATAGAAATCAGCGGTGCTTTTGCCTTCGAACTTTTTGACACCTACGGCTTTCCGGTTGACCTGACCAATCTACTGGCTCGCGAGAAAGGCCTGACTGTCAATATGGAAGAATTTGCACACAAGTTGAACGAGCAAAAAGAACGTTCGCGAAAAGCAGCAGAAGTGGCAGCCGGAGACTGGGTTGTGCTGAGCGAAAGCGAACAGCCTACAGTGTTTACGGGCTATCGGCAGCTCGAAGATACGGTACGAATACTGCGCTACCGCGAGGTTACGGCCAAAAAGAAAAAACACTATGAAATTGTGCTCGACCGCACCCCTTTCTATGCCGAATCAGGAGGTCAGGTTGGCGACACAGGGCTTCTGTCAAACCACGATGAGCGCATCCCCATTTCGAACACGGTAAAAGAGAACAATCTTATCGTACATATCGCCGATCTGCTGCCTCAATGGCCTGAGCGTCAGTTCACGGCAACAGTGGATGCCGCAAAAAGACTTGCCACTGCCAATAACCATAGCGCTACCCACCTGATGCACGCCGCTCTCCGAAAAGTGTTGGGCCCCCATGTGGAGCAAAAAGGCTCGCTGGTCGATCACGAGCGTTTGCGCTTCGACTTCAGCCATTTCGGCAAAATGACGCACGAGGAAATCCGTGAAGTGGAGCGCCTGGTCAATGAGAAAATAAGAGAGAATGTGGCACAGGAAGAACTTAGCGAAGTTCCGCTGGAAGAAGCCAAAGCCATGGGCGCCATGGCACTTTTTGGTGAGAAATACGGTGATCACGTTCGCGTAATAATGTTCGACAGGGATTATTCGGTTGAGCTGTGCGGTGGAACCCATGTACCCGCAACTGGCCAGATTGGTTTGTTTAAAATTGTGAGCGAAGGTGCCATCGCCGCAGGAGTAAGGCGTGTGGAAGCATTCACCGGAAAGGCCGCCGAAGAATGGGTAGATCGTCAGCTCGATCAGCTGCTTGCCATTAAGGAGATTTTAAGAGGTACAGGCAATATTGTGAGAAGCGTTCAGCATTTGGCCGACCAGCACAGCGAATCTCAGAAAAAAGTGGAAGCCCTTCTCAGCGAAAAGGCCGCACGCATGGCCGATCAGCTATTGGCGAAAGCATCCTACATTGGAAAATTCTCTCTTGTCGAAGCGAGAATAAACGATGATTCAGAAATGCTTAAAAATATTGCTGGTCAGATACGAGCCAAAAACGACGACATGGCAGCAATAATCTACGGAAGTTTCGAAGGAAAGACCAATTTGGTTTTAGCATTTTCCGACAAGCTGGTAAACGAGTTTGGCATCGATGCCTCGGGCATCATACGTCAGGCAGCAAAACATATTCAGGGCGGCGGAGGCGGACAAAAGTTTTTGGCTACCGCTGGTGGCAAGAACCCGGATGGACTTGACGCCGCAGCAGCGGAAATTGCGCTTTATCTGAAAAGTATCTGAGCTAAAACTGTTGAAAGTCTTGTTAATAAAACATTTGAATTAAAAACGTTATTCTTGAAGACTTATCGCTATTTTAGGGTGCTAATTTACTTTTTGTAACTTCGGGCCTGCAACTCCATATTCAGAATGTGCAAAAAACAGCCAATGGGTTTGAGAATCAATAACATCGCTATTACTTTAGTGTTTTTCTTGTCAATGATTAACACTTCCAGCGGCCAGCGAAAACAGGAAGTCAGCACTGTTGATTTGCAGGATTTTTCAATAATGACGCCAGTTTTGGCATCCATAACCAATGCCACTGGCTGGGCTCTGCAAGACAATGGCACCTGGTTTAGCGAGAACAATAAAATCCCTTTTACTGATTCGCGCTCAGTGGCGTCAAGGCCCGACGGGCACGAAATTCTTGGTCAGGACAATTTCATCTCGATAGATATCCATCGGATCATGATCGATGATGACCAATACAACGTTCTGATCAGAAAATACAACGACGGTGAGTTTGAGTTTCCTTACCTGCAGCGCAACTGGAGAAGCTATCAATCCCTGGATTACTATGTTTTCAAAAGTGAAAAGCTTCTCGAAATACTTCCCGACCCAGTTCCGTGGAATACAATGTATTTGGTTGACCTTAGGTGTTTTCACTCAGGCAAGATTAAGAATTTCAATAAAGTGGTTTTTCTTGGCAGCAGTCTCTCTTTAAGCAACTACTCTGTTGGGGTAGTTGAGAACTTTAAGCAATCAAGAACCGGTTACGAAGAACAGATCATCAAGGCGATTCAGGAAAAAAAGCAAGGCATCAGAATCAACGACCGCAATCTCATCCTTGCTCTCTTCCCGGTAAAATCTGGCGGCAAGGAAATGATACGTTTCAAATTTGTCAATGCCTACCTGAACGAAAACCTGCTTAGGATGCAAACATCGCCCGACAATTGGAGAGATCTTTTCACCAGGACATTTTATGAGATGCCATTTAATGCCTACCGTGATTTTATTCAGGCAGCCAAATCGCATTACATCGACTACAAAAATGCCGCAACAGCCTACGACAGGCATTTGAGCTGGGGCATCCTGCGCTATCAGATGGGCGACTATGCTGGTGCCATGGAGGCATTTAATAAAGCCCTAGATGAAAACCCATCCACTACCGATTTCATGATCTATGCTTACAGAGGTAATACCTTAAGCAAGATGGGTATGCACTCCGACGCTGTGGCTGAGTTCGACAAGGCAATTTTGCTCAGGCCAGCACGAATGATTGATTATCCTAACTGGATACGCAATTATTTTAACAGGGGCGTTGCTAAATATTACCTAAACAATACTGAAGGTGCCTGCGAGGACTGGAAGAAAGCCTACGACTTCGGCTATGGGAGTGCCAACGAATATCTCTCAACCATGTGTCCCCGTAAATACCGCCTGCCATGAGAAACAAAGTATCGCTGACATTATGGATGTTGATGCTTTTGCTCGCTCATGTTCAGGGACAGAACACTGGCAACGGTAACGGCAGGATTGATGAAATAGCCCTCGAGTTTGGCGGATTTGGAGGTTTCAGTCAGTATTATGGCGATATAAGCGACAAAAACTATTTCCAGAAGTTTTCTGCGGAAACGCGACCAAGCTTTGGATTTTTCGGGCGTTATCATTTTAATGACATCCACGGCATAGGCATAGGTTTTAACAGAATCGCTCACTATTCACGTAAAGACAATTATTCCAACGGCAATCCGCTGAATAACGAGTTTTCGGGAAGCAGCAATGCCTTTTTCCTTCATTCCTATCTCAATATGAGCAACTTATTCTGGGGTGTCACCGATAGAAAAGTAAGCCTTTACGGCACTTTGGGCCTGGGCTACAACTCCTGGCAAAGCACGCGAAAAAACACACAAACCGGTAATATTATTATCGACTACGCCAATGCCGCCGCAAATAATCTGCGCAGCGAAGCCTTTTATTTTCCTGCAGCAATCGGAATCAAGTATCATATTACCCCTTCACTCAGTGTTTTTGCAGAGGGTATGTTCAGTACGCTTATCTCCGATGATATTGATTATTACCGTGATGGCTATCAGTACGATATGCTCGTTCAAACCCATTTAGGCTTAAGCTATCGGCTACGGCTCAATGCCCCGGCACCTAGTCAGGCATCAAAAAAACGTCCTCAAACAAACCAGCCCAGACGTGCTGTCGCTGCTGCACCCATTTATGTTATAGACTATGAGAAATTTCCAGTTTCACCGGGTGATCGTGTTCCGCAGCAGCAGCTTCCTATTCTCGAGCCGCCAAAGCAAACAGAAAAAATTGTACCACAATCCCAACCGGTCAGCACGGATGTCGAATTCAGGGTTCAGGTATATGCTGCCAGCCGAAAGATCAGCAATCCTCAAGGATTATTCAGGAATATTCAGTTCGAAAGCCCTATAGTGGAAAATGTTGCCAACGGATTGTATCGATACTCTACCGGTAGTTTCAGAACATATTCCGAAGCTGAGGCTTATGCAAAGCGCCTTCAAAGTCGTGGGATTCACGATGCCTTTGTTGTTGCCTATCGAAACAACGTCAGGATTCCGCTTACCAACGAAATGAAGAGGCGTTAATAAGCGAAGTCAATTAACAGGAAGGGATAATCTGGATTAAATATTTTTTTCTGAGAAGCCTATTCTCATGATACCACGCAGAACTGCGTAAGTTCGCTCACGATTCGCCCAACTACAAGGTGTTTAATTTATCAGACACAGCTTTTTTGAAAATCGTTGCCTTACGGATTTCCACTTAGCTTCCATTTCATAGAAGTGGTCCTTGTGCTCTTTGCCTGATTATGCAACAATCGATTGGCTGCCAGCGATTGGGAGCATATGGAAGTTGAAAAAAATTCTTTAAAACAAGCTGTTATATTTACGCAAGCTGCCATCGCTACTATGATGAGCGGCACATAATTCATTTCAATCGATAAAAAATCCTGTGGGCCCAGGTCGGAATGCCACACTGTTGAGTATTAATTGCGAGCAAAGCAAACATTAGAAATCAAAAAACCCCGAAAGCTTTTACGCTTCGGGGTTTTTGT
>DAIOUP010000083.1:0-7434 GCA_036759465.1 Bacteroidales bacterium | reverse complement strand
ACATCGGATTATGCACAATGGGTGTTTTCGTTTAACTATGAGTCGGCCACATGCAACAATCCCATTGTCGAGCCATTTTACCGAACTCTTTCAGGCTCTTTGCTTGTTTCGCGCGCCATCAGCGGCACACAAGCCGGTTCCGATTTCAAATTGTTGAGGCTTGTGCAGAATGTTCCCCAGTGGTATCAACCTTATTTCAACGGTTGGTCGCGGCGCAATCAGATCAGCAGTTCGGGTGTAGGCATTCACCATCCCGATGGCGATATGAAGAAGATTTCGACCTTTACCACTCAGCCGGTCTCGAGCGGTTATGGCACCGGAGGAAATAATCCGGCCGAAAAATATTGGCGACTACAGTGGTCGGCCACGGCCAATGGATTTGGGGTTACGGAGGGTGGATCGTCGGGATCGCCGCTTTTCAATAGTGATGGCCTGATTGCAGGTATGCTCACCGGCGGATCATCGAGTTGCACAAATACCTCAGGATTTGACTTTTACGGTAAATTTAGCTTTTCGTGGGAGTCTAACGGTACCGCCGCCATCAACCAGCTCCGTCCCTGGCTCGATCCATTGGGGACAAGTGTTGAGGTCCTTCAGGGTCTTGATTCCGACCCGCTTTTTCTTGAGGCTGGATTCACTACCGGGCGAACCGAAATTGCCATCAACCAATTTGTGGAGTTCGACAATACCTCGGGCGGTTTTATCGAGACTTACGAATGGCGCTTCCCCGGAGGGGAGCCTTCGGCGAGTAACAAGGAAAAACCAGGCCCCGTGCTTTACCGCAATTATGGTAACTACGATGTTCAGCTAATCGTTAAGAATACGGCCAGAAGCGATACGCTCACGCGAAAAGCCTATATCAGCGTGAAGCCTTTTGTTTATCCAAATCCGGCAAAGGGAGAATTCAGCATCGGTTTTGGCGTCGACCTGACCAATGAGCTGGAAATGAAGATTTATGATGCATTCGGAAGGGAGATAGATGCATCAGTAAAAAACCTTGGAAACAAGCTCTCTGTTATCATGCCTCAATCAGCAAGAGGTGTTTATCTGATTAAGATCAGGGATCGTTATGTCGAAAAGCAGCTTAAGGTGCTTATCACACGCTGATTATTCCTCTGCTTCCGGTCGATGCCCAAGATAATTTTCCCATCGGCCAAGAAGATTGGTAAAGTCATCCGGTAAATCTGATTCAAATTTTAATGGCTTTCCACTAACCGGATGAACAAAACCGAGACTTGCCGCGTGCAGGGCGTGACGGGGCATAAGGCCAAAGCAATTGGTAATGAACTGCTTATATTTGCTGTAGGTGGTGCCTTTTAGAATTACATCTCCACCGTAGCGGGCGTCGTTGAACAAGGGGTGACCCAAATAGCGCATATGAGCCCTGATCTGGTGGGTGCGACCGGTTTCGAGACGACATTCCACCAAACTCACATAGCTGTATGAACGCAAAACTTTGTAATGCGTTACGGCTTCCTTGCCATGCGAGCCATCAGGAAAAACATCCATCCGCAGGCGGTCGCGGAGGCTGCGACCGATATGACCGGTGATGGTGCCCTCGGCCGGTTTCGGCTCGCCCCAAACGAGGGCCTGATAACGGCGGTAGATGGTATGTTCGAAAAACTGCCTCGCCAGCACCGTTTGCGACAGCTCGTCCTTGGCTACGATCATCAGGCCGGTGGTATCCTTGTCGATTCGGTGCACAAGATACCCAAAGCCGTTTTCGACCTTCGAACCATTGTTGCCGAAATGCCACGCCAGGGCATTCAGCAGCGTTCCTGAATAATTGCCGTGGCCTGGATGTACTACAAGACCCGCTTGTTTGTTGACAACAATGAGCCAGTCGTCTTCGTAAACGATGTTGAGCGGAATATGCTGTGGAATGATTTCTACTTCGCGTGGCGGAAAACTGAATACCACCGTGATAACATCCTGTGGCTTAACACGGTAGTTTTGTTTTTCCTGTTTTCCGTTTACGAGAATATTGCCTGCTTTTGCCGCCTGTTGAATGCGGTTGCGCGAAGCATTCTCGATACGATTTTGCAGGTATTTGTCAATCCTGATCAGCGACTGGCCTTTATCGACAACAAAACGAAAGTGCTCGTACAATTCGGCACTGTCGTCCTGCAATTCGTCGTCGCGTTCATTCAGCTCGTCCTGCACCATCAGCGTTGAATCACAAGTCGGGTTGTGTTTGTTTTTTGCCCACCCTCGAGTATCGAAATGAAATAGATTCCCGGCTTTAAGGCGCTGACATCAAGCTGATTGGAGTAGGGTGCCTCCATTAAAATCCTTCCGGTTATATCGTTGATTAGCAATCTTGAGTTTTCAGGGGAAATGGCAGTAGCACCAATATTCAGGATGCCCCTGGCGGGATTTGGCCAGATGCTGAGCTTATTTTCAGCCACGATTTCGTTTTGTCCAACAAGGAAAGGCTTCCCGAATACCGGCCGTATCATGAGGGCTCCATCCACCTGGCTGTTGCGCCAAACGCCGTCGGTGTTGATGAAAAGGAATTGGCGACTGTTGTTCACCCTGTCGAGTCCTATGTTAAGGCTTCCAGGTTCTTCCTGCATCAGGCCAACATAAAAGTTGCCCGATAAAACCACGGGCTGGTCTATGGTATAAAGGTGAAAGCCATACCTGTTATCGCTCCACTGCGGCCTGAGCCTGATTTTTCGGTAAGCAATCTGGCCGGGTTGCCCAGCCTGATCGCGCCACACCACGAGATCGAAAAGCCTGTTGTTTCCGTCGTTAAGTGTTCGGTTGAAAAGAATCTGAACAGCTGTAAGCGTATCGGGGGTATTAAGCTGAAACTGATAGGCCAGATATGCACCGGCTGGTTCAAGGCTGTATCCCAGCTCGGGGGTGCCGTCGTCGTAGGCAAAATAATTGTAAAATCCCTGCACATAGATCAGGCTGTCGCCAAGGTCGGCTGCGTTACCGGTTCCCGAAAGCCTGTGGACGATACGGAAAGAGGTGGTGTCGATGCCGAAATCAAGCTTAAAGAGCGAAGCTACCTGGGGGCAGGCCTGAGGGCAATTGTTGCATTGCTGGAATCCGCTCAAATGGAAAGGAGGCAGGGCGCAGATGCCGCTGTCCCAGCCAAATTGCTGATCTCCTGAGGTTTGCTTTACTGTGTAGCTGTAGGAAGTGTTGATAACCTCGTTGCTAAGATTGGTGATGTTGAGCGAAAGGGCAGGTTTGACAGCCGTGGTGGGGGCTGCCCGATATTGCCGGTATGGCATGGCCTCAAAGCGACGGAGGAAGGAAGGGGCACGGCCCGAAAATCCGGCATAACGATGGTAAACATCCTGATAACTCCTCTTCTCATTCAGGTATATAAGGTCAACATTCCACTGGTCGACATTGCTTCTGTTGCCTGGGTTGACAGCATCGGCTATCGAAGCCCAATTGTAAAACCTGAATCTGAAGTCATTGGTAAAAAACTTGTTGTCCGTAAGAGGGATAAGCACCTGCCGGAATTTCGTTTGATACAGGTCTTCGAATTCGTCAAGCGACATGCCGCGCGTCGACCATATATGCTCCCAGTCAATTTCGTCGGTAAATATCGAATCGCAGGGCAGCGTGATGTTGTCGCCCCAGGTATAATTGCGGTTGCTGATCATATACATCCCCGGGGTGCAGCCTGCAGGAGACCATACTGTATCGAGTGGCCTGATGATGTTTATGCCCTGGGCAATGAGGATAAGGTCGGCGGGAATGGTAATGGAATCGATGTAATCGAGCACCATACGGCCGGTAGGATAGCCGAATTCAAGCACCAGCGAGTCGGTGGGTTCGGGTCTATCTCCGCGGCCTTGTGGTTGGTAGTAGAAACTGAAATAAACGGAATCGGCCACGCTTAAGGTCCTTGCCTGAGGTTCGAAAACCGAATCGAGCCGTATTGTCCTGGAGGTCAGGTAATCGGCGATAAAAGGGACGGAAACGGCATGCCTGTACACTTTACCGTTATGGTCGAGCACATCGAAGGTGGCTGCTCCGGCTGTGGGCGGATCAACAGGGAAATCTTTGTTGATAAACACATTTCGATCGGACCAACGGCTGTGGTCGGGGGCATAATGTATCGAATTGAAATGCTCGGTAAAGGGCAGAACAAGTGCATTGGTTTTATCTGATTTGCTTTTTGCACCGGCGTTTTCGTTGCTTATTTCAAGCAACGGATTGTACTGCAGTCCTGTAAGACGCTCCTGAGCGGCTATTGAAAAACCAGATAGAATAACGACAGATATGATTAAGATACGCTTCATAGTCTAAAATTCAGGGTTTTCTTCAGGCGTTTCGGTGGTGTCGGCAGGCTCATTTTCGAAGAGATACAAGCTGTCGCGCACGTACCGGTTGAAATTCAGGGCGTCTTCCGACTTATACCAAACGGTTATAAAAGTTCCGGGCTTAACGGCCTGTGAAGTGAGATAGAAAGGCTGCAGCCGGAAAGCACGGCCGTTTTCGCGCGTACAGTTGTCCATGAAATACTCGTTGCCGAGGTTTAGCCCTTGGCTGTGAAGTGACTGTTTTACCTCGTCGGGCCTGAGTCCGATAAGCATGGGGAAAGGCACACTGAAGTCTTCGCCTCCGTCGCCAAGCACCAGATCGATCGCCGAGCCCCTGAAGAGCTGTGCCCCGGATTCAATTGTAGTGCCCTTGTGATTTTGCCTTACAACGGCATTACGCGCAAAATGTGAAGTATAGCTAATTTCGCCAAGCTCGAGACCGGCAGTTTCGAGACTTGCCATAGCCTGGCGGAGCGACAGATTGAGCAGATTGGGAACGGTGACCTTTTCGGGCTGACGTGCAACGGTTATCAGGTAAACATTTCGGCCCTGCTTCACCTTGGCTCCCGGATAGGGATCTTGTTGCAATACAGAGCCGTATACACCGTCTTTCTGATAGATACTGTCGGTAATGATGAAATTGAAAAGTTTGCCGTATTCGTTAATCACGCGTTCGTGGTCCATGCCGGTGTAGTCGGGAACAATGTATACTTTTCCATGACGGGTAAAGCTGTTGAGCATGGCAATGGCAAACCAGATGATGCCCAGGGTGAGCAAAATAGCCAGCAGGATATGGAGGACAAGCTTTTTCATCGTGTCAGTATGTCATAAACGTGCCGCGGAGCCTTTTTCTTACTTTTGTAGCGGAGTTTCTTTTTCCAGCCTGGTTTCCGGACGTTATGTGTTGTGGCAAAATTAAGGTTTTTAGCCAATGAGCACTCCGGATCGTTGTAATAGGCTGATAAACTGTAATCAATCTGCAGAATATGAATAAGGTTAAGGTGGCAGTAGTCTGTGGGGGTTATTCCGGTGAATACGAGATCTCGATAGGCAGTGGTCAGGTAGTTTATGAGGCCCTGAATAGTAAAATTTTCGAGCCCTATCTCATTGTGATTCACAAGGATCGTTGGGTGTTGTTGGAATCGTCTGGCACTGAGCTGCCTGTTGATAAAAACGATTTTTCAGCGGTAACGAATGAAGGAGAAAAGCTGCATTTTGATGCGGTTTTCATTGCCGTTCACGGAGTGCCCGGCGAAGACGGCCGCCTGCAGGGATACTTCGATATGCTCAACTTACCCTATTCGAGCTGCAATGCTGCAGTTTCGGCGATTACCTTCAACAAAAATTTTTGCAAACAAGCGGTAGCGCACACCGGAATCAGACTTTCAAAATCGGTCTTAATCCGCAGGGGAGATGCCTTTGACCAGCAGGAGATTATAAAAGCCCTTGGACTGCCACTTTTTGTGAAACCAAACAGCAACGGCTCAAGTGTAGGCGTGACCAAAGTCAAGGAGGCAGAAAACCTTGAGCAGGCTATCCGATTGGCAATGCAGCATGACGAGGAAGTACTTATAGAGGAAGCCATCGTTGGTCGCGAAATTGCCTGCGGTGTAATGGAGTTCAAAGGCCGGATGATGGTTTTCCCGCTCACCGAAATCGTTTCGCACAACGAGTTTTTCGATTACGAAGCGAAATATACTCCCGGCAAGTCGGACGAAATTACCCCGGCTAATCTTAGCGAAGAGGACACGCTTGAAATTCAGGCAACTACGGTCAATTTATACAAGTGGCTGGGATGCAGGGGGATAGTGCGTTTCGATTATATTCTCACCGACCATGGCCTGTATTTTCTTGAAGTCAATACTGTGCCCGGATTTTCAAAAGCCAGCATTATCCCGCAGCAGGCTCAGTCAATGGGCATTAGCCTCGAAAGCTTGTTCGGGATGGCCATTGAGAATGTTGTAATCAGAGGCTGAGAATTCCTGGGCTCAAAGAATTTTACTTCACAGGGGAATTCAATGGCTAGCAGAATAATTACTGATGTTATCCTGCCTGTCTTTTCAGGTGTTCTACCAGTTTTTGTGTTGCCAAAGCCCTGTGACTGAGGCTGTTTTTTTGTTCTGCACTCATTTCAGCGTAAGTAAGTGTATGTCCATCGGGCAGGAAAACTGGATCGTAGCCAAAACCGCCACTACCACGTTTTTCGCTTGTAATCGTGCCATCAACAATGCCTTCGAAAAGCTTTGCTTCGTTGTCTATGATGAGAGCAATGACGGTTACAAAGCGGGCCTTGCGATTGTCTTTGTGTTCGAGAGCATTCAAAAGTTTGTTTACATTGTCATCGTAGGTGGCATCTGGGCCGGCATAACGCGCAGAGTAAACACCTGGAGCTCCGTCGAGCGCCTCAACTTCCAGACCCGTGTCGTCGGCAAAAACAGGAATACCCAGGCGATCGTGCAGAAATCTTGCTTTTTGGATGGCATTTCCGGCAATGGTATCAGAGGTCTCGGGAATTTCGCCTTCAAAGCCGGCTTCCTTAAGGCTGATAATCCTGATTTCGCTCCCTGCGATAGCGCTTATTTCTTCAAGTTTGTGGGAGTTATTGGTGGCAAATAGTAATGTCTTCATGGAAAGGTTTTTCAAATTTGCCAATCGATGGCGCCATAGCCTATTTTGTCGAGAAATTCATTGGTTTTTGAGAAATGCCTGCAGCCAAAGAAACCACGTGAGGCCGATAATGGAGAAGGATGAGGGGCGGTGAGCACAAGATGTTTTTCGGTGTCGATGAGCGCCTGCTTGGCCATGGCATACTTCCCCCAGAGCAGGAATACCACGCCCGCTCTGTATTCGGATATTGCCCATATGGCGGCGTCGGTGAAATTTTCCCAACCTTTTCCCTGATGTGATCCTGCAAGATCTTTGCGAACGGTTAGTGTAGCATTCAGCAGCAATACGCCTTCTCTGGCCCACTTTTCAAGATTTCCGTGGCCGGGATCGCGAAATCCGATATCAGCTTCCAGCTCTTTGAAAATATTTTTTAGGCTGGGTGGAGGTTCTACGCCTTGCGGCACCGAAAAGCACAGTCCATGGGCCTGTCCGTGGCCATGATAGGGGTCTTGTCCCAGAATAACTGCTTTAACGG
>DAIOUP010000082.1:0-7452 GCA_036759465.1 Bacteroidales bacterium | reverse complement strand
GTTGAGCAATCCGCCAACAATTTTACGGCAGCGTTCGGTCTGTTCCACAATCAGTTGCAAGTCGTGGCGCATTTGATCGTCGGACGCATCGTCGAGCAAAAGGTTGCTGTACATGGTAATCACGCCCAAGGGATTGTTAAGCTCGTGGGCTATGCCTGCCGAGAGTTGACCCATATGTGCCAGCTTTTCCGACTGCCTCAGGGCTTCGCGGGCATTAGCCAGCTCGGCATTCGACAGATTGAGGTGTTCTATGCTTTGGTGCAGCTTTTCGATGGTGTAGGGCAGGCACATCTCGTCTTCGGCCAGGCCCTGCAATACGGCTACGGCGTGTTCGATGCAACTGTCGTAACCGCAGGCGCCACAGTCGAGCAGATCACCGGGCCGGGTTTTTCCCAGCTTGGTCAGCACGGCGTTAATCGCCTCCGTATCGGGTCTTTGCATCCTTCGATCGCGTGGTGCAAAACTGGTAGTCAAATCCACGGCTTCGGCTTCTGCCATTTCGTTTTCCCAAGCCTGATGGTCAAAGTTTTCGAGCTTACCCGAAACATAAGCCGACACCTGACTGCGCCTTTCGTATTTGTTGCCTTTCGGACTCATGCCCGGTCCCATAATGCAGCCTTCGCAGCAGAGCAGTTCCAGATGCCGGGCATTGAGAGCGCCGTTGGCAAATTCGTTGATTGCATCCTTGATGTTCACGCGGCCTTCGGCCACCACCACGTCGCCCCGTGTGAGGTCGGCGGTAACGCCCATGTTTTGCAGCAGACCGTGGCTGATGGGAAACACCGAACCTTTTCCGGCCAGAGGCGGATCGAATGCCGACACCTCACAATCCTCGGCTTTGATGCCTTTGATGGCAAACATTTCGCGCAGTTCGGTAAAGGTGATGGCATAACGCACCTCATCGGATTCGGCTTTTTTGGCTATACACGGACCAACAAAAACGATGGTAATGTCGTCGCCATATTTCCGGCGCAGGTTTCGTGCCGCGGCCACCATAGGCGATACGATGCGAGCAAGATGATGCGTAAGTTCAGGATGATAATGCTCCACGTAGTAAACGATGGCCGGACAATCGGACGATATCACAGCCCCATGGTCGCCTTCAAGGAAAAGCGAGCGGTATTTTTGAGCAACAAGGTCGGCGCCAAAAGCCACCTCGGTCACCTTTTCGAATCCAAGGCTGCGCATCATACCCACGAGCCGTTCCGGTTGGTCAAGCTCGGTGAACTCGGCCGGAAAGCTGGGAGCCACCATGGCCACCATACGTTTTCCGTTGCCCAGCATATCGAGCACCTGATGTGTGTTTCGCACAAAGTTCTTTGCACCCTGACGGCACACCCTGACGCAGTTGCCACAGCCAATGCAGCGTTCGCTCACTACCTCGGCCTGACCATTGATAATGCGGATGGCCTTCACCGGACACTCCCGCACACAGGTAAAGCACATCCTGCACAGGTCTTTCACTGTGAAAACAAGTTGCTTTATTTCGCTATTGTGTGCCATGAGTGTCCGGCCTGAGGCAAAAGTTGATTAGTTTACTTCACGCTTTTGGTAGTGGGTGTGAAGCAGCTGATGGCTCTTGTGGCCCAGCGGTTTGCCGAGGAATTTGTCGTAAAGTTCGACGATATAGGGGTTCTTGTGCGATACTTTAATTGCATCCTTTTCGTCGATGTCGTAGAGCGAGGCCATACGTGCCTTCACGGCTTCCTCATCGGTGCCTATGGGCTGTCCGCCACCATTAATGCAGCCGCCGGGGCATGCCATCACTTCGATGAAATGGATGTCCGAACGGCCGTTGCGAATCTCGTCAAGCAGAACTGATGCGTTCTTCAGGCCACTCACAACGGCTACGCCAACTTCGAGATCGCCCACCTTTACACGGGCTTCCTTTCTTCCCTCGAGGCCACGAACGGCTCTCACCTGAAACTTCACCATCTCCTTACCTGTTATCAGGAAATGTGCGGTGCGGATGGCAGCTTCCATCACCCCGCCCGAGGCGCCGAAAATCTTACCGGCCGAGGAGCGTGTGCCCAAAGGTGAGTCGGCTATTTCAGGTTCCAGCTTGTTGATGTCGATACCAAAGAGACGGATTAGTCGCACCAGCTCGCGTGTTGTAAGCACGGCGTCAACGTCCGAAATACCGTTTTGGGTCATCTCTTCGCGCTGCTGCTCAAACTTCTTTGCGGTGCAGGGCATGATGGAAACGGAATAGATGTCTTCGGGTGCAATGCCTTCTACCTGAGCAAAATAGCTCTTGATAACGGCGCCCATCATCTGTTGTGGCGATTTGCAGCTCGAAAGGTTGGGCAAGATGTCGTGACCAAATTCTTCAGCATATTTTACCCAACCCGGGCAGCAGCTGGTGATCATGGGCAGGGTTCCGCCATTGGTTATACGGTGTACCAGCTCCGAGGCTTCTTCCATAATGGTAAGGTCGGCCGAGAAAGAGGTGTCGAATACGTAGTTGAAGCCGATGCGACGGAGGGCCGCATTGAGCAGTCCGATAACATTTTGTCCGGGTTTCATGCCAAACTCCTCGGCGAACGATACCGTGATGCTGGGAGCATATTGCACCACAACGGTTTTCTTCGGATTGCCCAGCGTGTCCTTGATTTCTGTAATGTGTGGTTTTTCCTTGAGGGCTCCTGTGGGGCAAACCATGATACACTGGCCGCAGTTGACGCAGGTGCTCAGGTTGAGCCCGTGATTGAACGAGGTGTTGATGAGCGTTTTGCTGCCGCGGCCCACAAAGTCAATGGCCGAAACGCCTTCGATTTCTTCGCACACGCGCACACAACGGCCGCACAGGATACACTTTGCGGGGTCGCGCACAATACTGGCGCTTGAAACATCGAGCTTGTAGTTGTTCTTGTTTCCGCTGATGCGGCGCTCGCGCACGTTGAGGTCCTCGGCAAGGTTCTGCAGCTCACAGCTCCCGTTGCGCTCGCAGTAGAGACAATCGTCGGGATGGTTCGAAAGCAGCAGCTCCACAATGGTTTTGCGCGACTCAACCACTCGATTGGAGTGGGTTTTGATGCGCATACCGTCGGTTATAGGCTCGGAGCAGGCCGGAACGAGGTTGCGACGACCTTCCACTTCAACCACACACATACGGCACGAACCGGTAGGTATGAGGCCTTTCATATGGCAAAGGGTAGGCACGCTCATCCCATGGCGGTTCAGGGCGTCGAGTATGGTGTCGCCCTGGCGGGCCTCGAGGATGTTGTTGTTGACTTCTATATTGAGATTCATAGTACTTTGGCTGTTAGAGTTATACATTAGCTGGCTTTTACGGCGTCGAAGTTGCAGGCTTCCATGCATGCGCCGCAGCTGATGCACTTGTCGGGGATAATATAATGCGGGCTCTTGCGGCTGCCGATGATGGCGTTGGTAGGACACTTCTTGGCGCAAATCGTACAACCGGTGCATTTTTCTACATCGATGGTGTATTCGCGCAGGTTTTGACAAACGCCGGCACGGCACTTCTTGTCGAAAACGTGCTCTTCGTATTCTTCGCGGAACCACCTGAGTGTGCTCAGTACCGGATTCGGGGCGGTTTGTCCAAGTCCGCACAGCGATGTGTCGCGGATCACCTGGCCCAGTTGTTCGAGCTGCATCACGCCTTTGAAACGTGCAAGGGGTTCATGAATTTCTCTGTTCTTGGGCTTGGTGGTTATGCTGTCGATGATTTCGAGCATGCGGCGGGTACCTTCGCGGCATGGGATACATTTTCCGCAGCTTTCGCGTTGGATGAAGTCCATAAAGAACTTGGCCACATCCACCATGCAGGTGTCTTCGTCCATCACCACCATACCGCCCGAACCCATCATGGCACCCACATTGATCAAACTTTCGTAATCAACGGGAATGTCGAGGTTAGCTTCGGTGACACATCCTCCCGAAGGGCCACCCATCTGCACTGCCTTGAAGCGCTTGCCATTGGCGATACCGCCGGCAATCTTATAGATAATGTCGCGTATGGAAGTTCCCATAGGAATTTCAACGAGACCTGTGGTGGCTATTTTGCCCGAAAGGGCAAACACCTTGGTACCCTTACTGGTAGGTGTGCCCATTGCAGCAAACCAATCGGCGCCCTTATTGATGATGGTAGGCAAATTGGCCAGCGTTTCCACGTTATTTATTATGGTGGGCTTGCCAAAGAGTCCGCTCACGGCCGGGAATGGCGGGCGGGGCCTTGGCATACCGCGTTTGCCTTCGATGCTGTGAATGAGGGCCGTTTCCTCACCGCATACAAAAGCGCCTGCGCCTTTTTTGATGACGATGTCGAGGTTGATGCCGGTTCCAAAGATGTTTTTGCCTAATAAGCCGTACTCTTTGGCTTTTTCAATGGCAATCACAAGACGTTCGATGGCGAGTGGATACTCGGCCCGGATGTAAATGTATGCTTTGGTGGCTCCTATGGCATAGGCGGCAATCATCATGCCTTCGAGCAGTCGATGCGGGTCGCCTTCGATAACGGCACGGTCCATAAAAGCACCGGGGTCGCCTTCGTCGGCATTGCAAATTAGGTATTTCTGATCGGCTTCAGTGCCCAGGGCAAACTTCCATTTTTTACCAGTTGGGAACCCTCCGCCGCCACGTCCGCGCAAGCCGCTTTTCTCCACAAAATCGCACAATTCGCTTCGGGTGAACACCTTAAGTGTATTGAGATAAGCTTTGTAGCCGCCGCGCGCAATATATTCTTCTATACTTACCGGGTCGATAATGCCGCAGTTTTCGAGCACGATGCGCACCTGAGGCTTAAAGAAAGGGTGTTCGTTGATGTCGTTTACCCCTGTCCATGCTTCCTGACCTTCCTGCGAAGCAAACTGTCCTAAAACAGGCTGTTCGGGTAATTGTCCTTCGAAAACCTGCGTAAGGAGTGCTTCTACCTTGTCGCCGGTTACTTTCTCGAACGAAATACGTTTTTTGCCGGGCAATTTAATATCCAGCAAAGGTTCGCTCGAGCAAAGCCCGATACATCCTACCGGAACTACTTGTGCTTCAATCTTATTGTTTTCTAACCAGGTTTTGGTTTTTGCCATGGTTTCGGCAGCTCCGGCGCCAAGGCCACAGGTGCCTGCACCGACAAAAATGACCGGGCGAGCGTTTTCTTCGTGCCTGATAAAGCCAAGTTTGCGCTCGGTGTCTGGAGTAAGTTTAGAACGCTCGCTCACTTTGAGGGCGTTCTCGATGAGGTATGTCTTGTCTGCTGTCATGGTCAGGCCTCCCTGTTACGATAGTTTTCGATGATGTTTTTCAGCGATTCGGTGGTTACCTTGGCATGGAATTCGCCGTTGATGCTGATTACTGGAGCCAGTCCGCAGGCGCCGATGCAGGCCACCACCTCCATGCTGAACATTTTGTCGCGCGAGGTTTGTCCCGATTTGATCTTCAGCAGCTTCTCCAGCTCATCGAGCACCGTGGCTGAACCCAATACGTGGCAGGCTGTGCCGCGGCACACCTGGATATGGTATTTGCCGGGCTGGGTAAACCTGAACTGATTGTAAAATGTGGCAACGCCAAAGATTTTGCTTGCCGGCATATTGAGGTGTTTGCTCACTTCAATCACCGATTCTTCCGACAGATAGCCCATCTTGTCCTGTACCTGCTGGAGTATGGGGATGAGGCTGTCGTGGCCGGCACCGGGATATTGTTTCAAAATTTCTTTAACTGCTTCGCTCATGGCTTGGTTAGCATTGTATGTGCAAATAGTATAAGCGTTTGTTAAGCATTGGCGGCTTCGGCCTTTTTGTTCAGGATGCGTTCGATTTCGGGGAGCAGTCGCGAACGGTCAACTGGCTTGCGGATGAAACCGTCAACAGGTACCCAAACCGAGCGACCGTCTTCAGCGCGGTAGTCAATACCGGCGTTTCCTGTGACGATATCGCGGATCAGGATCACCTGCAACTCCTTATAATTAGGGTCGTTGCGGAATTCTCGCGCCATGGCCTGAACACTGGGCTTGGTGGTCATCAGCACTTCAATGGAAGTTTCCATCAGCGTGGCGGTACCCCTAAGCTCCGGATCGTCAACAAATTCCTTTGCCAGCTCGAAACCCTCGTACTGGGTGGTCATCATCACGTCGAGGATGGCCAGATCGGGCCGTTCGCGGCGGGCGATTTCCAAGCCTTCCTGCTTGTTGTAGGCGGTTAGCACTTCATAACCTTCGTGGGTGAGCATGGGCTCAAGGACGTTGATCACATCCATGTCGTCGTCAACTACGAGAATCTTTGCCTTTTTCATTGTTGTATCTTTTTGGTGTTAATGTGAATTTTCTAACAATCGTGATACAAAAATATACCCACTTTTGGGTATGGAAAAGGTATATTGTTACTGATTTCACAATAGAAATATTGCGGACTGACGAAGGAGGAATTGCGTAATTACGCAATCTTTTTGCGTAATTACGCAATCAATGGTAGAATAGAAATGATAATCAGATGTCAATCAGTCCGTTACGAAGTGCGTAGGCGAGTAGGGCAACGGTATTTTTGGTATTGGTTTTCGACATCAGGTTCGACTTATGTCCTACTACGGTGCGTTCGCTTACAAACAAGCGGTCGGCTATTTCCTTGTTGCTCAGGCCCTCAGCCAACAGTTGCAGCACATCCAGTTCCCGCCTTGTAAGGACCATGCCTTCGGCCGACGGCTTTTCTTCTTTTTTGTCGTCCTTAACAACGCTGCGGGTGAAGTAATCCCAAAGCTCCTCGCTATAATAGGTTTTGCCGTTGTAAACAGCCTGAAGCGCACGCTCGAGCACTTCCTTCCTGATGTTTTTTATCAGAAAACCTTTGACACCTGCCTCGATCATGCTCTGAATGTAGGCATCGTCTTTAAACATGGTGAGGGCGATAATCTTCAAATCGGGATTGATCTCCAGGGCTTTACGTGTGGCTTCGATGCCGTTGAGGACAGGCATTTCAATGTCCATAAGCACGATTTCGGTTTCAAGTTCGGGTAGCAGCCGCAAAAACTCCTCACCATCTCCGGCTTCGGCCACCACTTTGGCGTAACCCATCTTGTTGATCACCATGCGAAGTCCGCTGCGGAAGATCTCGTGGTCGTCAACCACCGTAACCCTGATAACCGGATCCATCGGTTGTTTAATTATTAACAACAAAAGTAAACCATTTAAGCCTTGTACGTCAAAAGACAAAGTTTTTTGCGAAGGCGGCGCTCAATCAATACATTAAATTTGCGCCACCAAACATGCTCATGGACAACGGACTTACATCTTTTCTGAAGAATCTACGATTGGAAACGGTTACCCTTGAAGGTAAAATCGAACTTGGCAAAGATGTTTATGTGATTCGCCTTGCCAGGCGGCAGAGTTTTCTGCCGGGTCAGGTGGTAGGCCTTAGCCTCGACGGATTGCCGCCCCGGCTCTACAGTATTGCCAGCGGTCCCGATGATCCTTACATCGAATTGCTTTTCAATATCAAACCAAAT
>DAIOUP010000081.1:0-7543 GCA_036759465.1 Bacteroidales bacterium | reverse complement strand
ATTCTGATGAGGCGGTGATTAGCTTTGGAGCTTCAGAGCGCTAACGAATTTCATTTGATCATTTTCTTGCAGGAATGTTCTTTTCAGCATCTAATTGCGTGGAAGCAAATGACTTAATTGCCGTTCGTGTATTACGGAAAGGCGGGTTTATAGGTCAGATCGGTGCCAATGCTTACTTTTGCAAAAATTTTTCTGAATGGGTTTTATTGAGGAGATTAAACGCCGACGCACCTTTGCCATCATCAGCCACCCCGACGCGGGAAAGACCACACTCACCGAAAAACTGCTGCTTTTTGGCGGTGCCATTCAGGTGGCCGGCGCCGTAAAGTCGAACAAAATAACCAAAACTGCCACTTCCGACTGGATGGAGATCGAACGCCAGCGCGGCATTTCGGTGGCTACCTCGGTAATGGGTTTTGAGTATAAAGACGTCAAAATCAACATTCTGGATACGCCCGGTCACCAGGATTTTGCCGAAGATACTTTCAGGACGCTGACAGCGGTGGACAGCGTGGTGGTGGTGATCGATGCAGCCAAGGGCGTTGAGCCACAGACCGAGAAACTGGTTAAAGTGTGCAGAATGCGTCACACACCCATCATGATCTTTATCAACAAACTTGATCGGCCCGGACAAGACCCTTTCGACCTGCTCGACGAAATTGAACGTAAACTGCACCTCAAAGTTACGCCGCTGAGCTGGCCAATCGGTATGGGACCAAAGTTCCGCGGAGTTTATAACATCTTCGATAGAAGCCTGTATCTTTTCGAACCCAACAAACAGCGCGTAGAACCGGGCATAGCCTTCGACGACCTGAGCAATCCGTTTCTCGTACAATATATTGGCGATGCTGCTCATCAGCTGCGCGACGACCTCGACCTGGTCAGCGGAGTCTATCAGGAGTTTGAAGTGGACGACTACCTGAGCGGCAAGATATGTCCGGTGTTTTTTGGCAGTGCGCTAAACAACTTTGGCGTGCGCGAACTGCTCGACTGTTTTATCCGCATTGCGCCAACGCCAGTAGGCCGCGATACTGAAGAGCGCCATGTAGAGCCAAACGAAGAAGCCTTTACGGGCTTTGTATTCAAGATACACGCCAATATGGACCCCAACCACCGCGATCGAATTGCCTTTGTGCGTGTGGTATCGGGGCGTTTTGAGCGCAATAAGCCCTATCACCACGTGCGCCTCGACCGCAAACTCAAATTTGCCAACCCCACCGCCTTCATGGCACAAAAGAAATCGGTGGTGGACGAAATGTACCCCGGCGACATCGTAGGGCTTTATGATGCCGGAAACTTCAAGATCGGCGATACCCTCACCGAAGGTGAGATACTGCACTACAAAGGCATTCCGAGCTTCTCGCCTGAGCTGTTTCGCTACGTGGAAAATGCCGACCCCATGAAATCGAAGCAATTGGCCAAAGGGCTCGAACAGCTTACTGACGAGGGTGTGGCTCAGCTGTTTACGGGCAAGACAACCGGCCGTAAAATCATTGGCACTGTGGGGGCGCTGCAATTTGAGGTCATTCAGTACCGACTGCTGCATGAATACGGCGCCAGCTGCCGCTATGAGCACATCACCTTGCACAAAACGGCCTGGATAACCAGCGATAACAAAGCCATGCTCGACGACTTCAAAGCCCGTAAATCCTCTTTCCTGGCTTTAGACAAAGAGGGCAGGGACGTATTCCTTGCCGATTCGCCCTATGCGCTGCAAACGGCCATGGAAAAGTATCCAGACATCAAATTCCATTTCACCTCCGAGTTCTGATTCGACGATTGGTTATGGGGTAATTTTTTCGAACTATTATCGTTCAATGACTAACTGACTACTTTTGCCGCTATGCGTAAACTCCTTTACACCCTGTTATTGTTTTTGATGCTGGGCCCCCTGTGCCTCAGGGCTGCTTACATACTAATTCCCATGGACAACAGCCAGCAAAACCACCTCAAGGCTTACGGCATTGCCTACTGGGTACTGGCTCAGGACGTGGAAATCAGTTGGTTACTCAACTATCGCGGGGGCTCTTACCTCATCCCGCATCACCCCAATATCGAAAAGGAATGCCGGCTGCGCAATGTTAGCTTTCAGGTGATTGCCAATGCCCAGGCTGATGCCATTTTGGCCGAGATTGCCGATATGGGCACCAATATGGATGAGATGAAGCTGCAAAAGGCCCCGCGCATTGCCGTTTACTCCCCAAAAAACAAATTGCCTTGGGATGATGCCGTTACGCTGGTGCTTACCTATGCCGAGATTCCTTATGATATTATTTATGACGACGATGTGCTGATGGGCGTTTTGCCCACCTACGATTGGTTGCACCTGCATCATGAAGACTTTACCGGGCAATATGGAAAATTTTGGGCGCGCTACAGGCATTTTCCCTGGTATCAGGAAGATGTGCGCATGCAAGAATCCACAGCGGCAAGGCATGGTTTTCAGAAAGTTTCGCAACTCAAGCTGGCAGTAGTCAATAAAATTCGTGAGTTTGTGGCCGGCGGAGGCTATATGTTTGCCATGTGCTCGGCCACCGACAGTTTCGATGTGGCTATCTCGGCCGAAGGCCTGGATATCTGCGATGTGATGTTCGATGGCGACCCCATCGGTCCAGGTCATCCCGAAATGATCAGCTACCATAAGTGCCTCGCATTCACCAACTTTAGCGTGGTTACCAATCCCATGGAATACGAAATCAGTAATATCGACGTGACAAACTACCGCTCGCGAAGCATCAATCAGAGTAACGACTTATTTGTGTTGTTCGATTTCTCTGCAAAATGGGACCCTGTGCCTACCATGCTCACTCAGAACCATGAAAGGGTGATTCGCGGCTTTATGGGCCAAACTACAGCTTTCAACAAAGACTTCGTTAAATCGGAAGTGATTGTGCTGGCCGACAACAAGGGCTTCGGCGAAGACCGATACATCCACGGCACTTTTGGCAATGGTTTCTGGACATTCTATGGCGGTCATGATCCCGAAGATTACCAACACCTGGTTGGCGACCCGCCCACCGATCTCGATATGTACCCCAATTCCCCGGGTTACAGGCTGATTCTCAACAACGTACTCTTCCCTGCAGCCAAAAAGAAGAAGCAAAAGACGTAAGACTGTGTGCTGGTTGCTGGTTACGTGTTTCGGGTTATTGGTTACATGTTACGGTTTTTAAAGTTGGTGGCAAACAGTGAACACCGAACGACGAACCCAGAACTTCAAACAAAAGCTAAAACACTCGAATTGAACTAATTAACTAACTCTTCCTTAGCACCCAGTACCCAGCAACTGGCACCCAGCACCTGACATCAGTACCCCGCCGCCTGGCCGTCTTTCCGTGATTCGGAAGCGCCGTAGTAAACACCTGTTATGGGATCGCGCATGATGGCCTGATAGCCGCCATAACCTCCCATGTCGAACTTCACGCGATGGCCCATTTTCATCAGTTCCCTGATGGTTTCGTAGTTGAAGCCCGATTCCAGGTTTACCCAGCCACCGTCGTTCATACGCTCGCCGGTGGGTTCCGATGAGCCTTCGTGGCTGATGCGCATGGCATCGCCGGCCTCCTGCAGGTTCATCCCAAAGTCGATCATATTGACAAGCACCTGCACATGGCCCTGCGGTTGCATGGCGCCGCCCATAAGGCCAAAACTCAGCCAGGGCTTGCCGTATTTGGTCACAAAACCGGGAATAATGGTGTGAAAAGGACGTTTGCCAGGTGCATACACATTGGGGTGGCCCGGCTCGAGGCTGAACGATTCGCCACGGTTTTGCAATACAAAACCCAGACCAGTAGGAGTCATCCCACTGCCCATGCCCCGGTAATTGCTTTGGATAAGCGAAACCATATTGCCCCATTGGTCGGCCACGGTGAGGTAGATGGTATTGTCCATTTCGAGTATGCCTGCAGGATAACTCTTGCCGGCCTTGTACGAATCGATCAGTTTGGCGCGCTCACGGGCATATTCTTTGGAAATCAGTCGTTGCACGGGCACAGTAACAAATGCAGGATCAGCATAGTAGCGGGCGCGGTCTTCGAAAGCCAGTTTTTTGGCTTCAACAAAAGTGTGGATGTATTCGCGGCTACCAAATCCCATGCTCTTTATGTCGTAAAGTTCGAGGATGTTGAGCATTTGAAGAACTGCAATGCCTTGTCCGTTGGGCGGTAGCTGCCAGACATCATAGCCGCGGTAATTGGTCGAAACGGGATCTACCCATTCCGATTTATGCGCTGCCAGATCGGCTGCTGTAAGAAAGCCTTCGTTGTCGAGCATATAACGCTCGATGGTTGAAGCTATTTCGCCTTCATAAAAGGAGCGGAAACCCTCGCGGGCGAGAATCTTGTAAGTATTGGCCAGCCATGGATTGCGGAATATCTCGCCTTTCTCGGGAGCAGTGCCGTCGGGCAGAAAAACACGCGAAAAGCCCGGGTATTGTTTAAGACGCTCAGCATTGGTTTTCCAATAATAAGCGATCACTTCGGTGAGCGGAAAGCCTTCTTCGGCATAGCGAATAGCAGGCTCGAGGAGTGCTGACTGAGGCAATTTGCCAAAACGCTTGTGCAGCTCATTCCAGCCATCAACACAACCGGGAACGGATACCGACAAAGGGCCGAAGGAGGGGATGGTTTTGATTTTATTTTTTCGGAAATAGTCAAAGGTGAGTTTTGCCGGTGAGCGCCCGGAAGCATTCAAACCATAAAGTTTCTTGTTTTCTTCATCCCAAACAATCGCAAACAGGTCGCCGCCTATGCCGCATCCCGTAGGTTCGACCAAGCCATGCACTGCGTTGGCGGCTATAGCAGCATCAACAGCTGTTCCGCCCTGTCGCAAAATTTGTAAGGCAACCTGTGTGGCCAGGGGATGACTTGTTGCCGCAATACCATTACGTGCAATTACCTCCGAACGGGTGGCAAAATTCCGTCCGGTAATGCGGTCCTGTGCATACGCATCAGTGAGTACAACTAGCAGTACAACAAGTAAACAGCTTATGTTTTTCATTTTAGGCAAGTGTTTAAGGATGCTTCAACTAAATTGGAGGCTTCGTCAATCTCATTTACAGTTATAGTGAGCGGTGGGGCAATGCGGAAACTGTTGTGGTTGAACAGAAACTGATCCACAACAAGACGATTCTTCTTGAATGCTTTCATCAATGCATTGATATCCAGCTCTTCTTTGAGCTGAAGGCCCAGCATCAGCCCTTTTCGCCTGATGGCTGATAAAGCCGGATGCTGTGCAAGACGCTCCTCAAAGCGTTTGCCCTTACCTTCGGCCCTGTTGTGAAGGTCTTCGTTCAGAATGACTTCCAGGGCTGCCAATGAGGCAGCACACGACACCGGATGGCCGCCAAATGTGGTGATATGGCCCAATTCGGGAAGATGGGTGAGCAGATGCATCAACTGGCGTGAGGACACAAAGGCCCCGATTGGCATGCCTCCGCCCATGGCTTTGGCTAGACAAAGAATATCAGGCACTACGCCGTAATGTTCAAAAGCAAACAGCTTTCCTGTTCTGCCGAAACCCATCTGAATTTCATCGAAAATGAGCAAAGCCCCTGTTTCATAGCAACGCTGGCGCAGCGACTCAAGGTAGCCCGGCTCGGGTAGGATAATACCTGCTTCGGCTTGTATGGGCTCGATAAGGACAGCTGCTGTGGCTGTGCTGATCTGCGTTATTTGGTCGAAGTTGTTGAAATCCAACATCCTTCCATCCGGTACAAGCGGCCGGAAGGCATTTTTCATGTTTTCGTGCCCCAGCACGCTCAGCGCACCTGCAGTGCCGCCATGATAGGCATTGCGGAAATAAACGATTTCGCTCCGGCCGGTGGCTCTTTTTGCCAGCTTTATTGCACCTTCTATCGCTTCGGAACCTGAGTTGACAAAATAGACGCTATCGAGCGAAGCTGGCAGTTGATCGCTAAGCAACTTAGCCAGCTTCACCTGAGGGGCATGCACAAACTTGCCATAAACCATCACATGCATGTAGTGCTCAAGCTGTTCCTGTATCGCTTTAACTACGTGTGGATGGCGATGCCCCACATTGCTCACCGAAACACCCGAAACAAGGTCGACATAACGATTGCCAAAATCGTCATAAAGATAAATGCCCGAAGCCGATACAATTTCCACCGGATCATCTGCCACCGAAGGCAACCCCATGTGCAGCTGGAAAAGTTGACGGTTGTTGAGCATCGTACATTTATTTAATGCAAAGGTAATGCTTCGCTTTGTCCTGCGTGTTATCAGGTAAGTTTGCGGTTAATCTTACTTTTGCCAAAAAATTGGCAGAGTATGAAAGATAAAGTTGTCCTTATCACCGGAGCTTCTTCGGGCATTGGCAGAGCAATGGCTATTGAAGCAGCAAAGCGCGGGGCCAGGCTGGCCATCATGGCACGTAATGTGAATGAGCTGGAGAAAACGGCTGAGATTTGCAGGACTCAGGGCGCCAAAGTATTCCTCTTTGCCGGTGACGTGAGTCGTGAGGACGATTGCAAGGACTTTGTAGAGCGCTCTATGGACAATTTTGGCGCCATTGATGTGCTCGTCAATAATGCCGGCATCTCCATGAGGGCCTTGCTGCTCGAGCTTGATCTTGAAGTCATTCGTAAAGTGATGGATATCAACTTCTGGGGAACGGTGTATTGCACCAAATATGCCCTACCAAATTTGATTAAAAGTAAGGGTACTGTTGCTGGCATTTCGTCCATTGCCGGATACAAGGGCTTGCCGGGCCGAACAGGCTATTCTGCTTCAAAATTTGCCATGCAGGGTTTTCTGGAGGCTTTACGCATTGAGAACCTTCATAATGGGCTTCACGTGCTCATTGCTTGCCCGGGCTTTACGGCCAGCAACATCCGCAATATCGCTCTGGCGGCAGATGGTTCATCACAAGGAGAATCCCCGCGTGACGAAGGCAAAATGATGACTGCCGAAGAGGTGGCCGTGCATGTGCTCGATGCAATAGAAAAACGTCGTAACGCCATCGTGCTCACACAACAGGGCAAGCTTACGGTTTGGCTCAATAAATTTTTCCCCAGTCTGGTAGATAAGCTGGTATTCAACCACATGGCCAAAGAACCAGATTCGCCTTTTTCGAAAAATAAAGCTTGAGTGATTGACTGGGCTTTTCATGCCAGTTTGTAAGTCGAAAGTTTGATTCATCCAACTCATCATCGCAGGTTTTCGCTAGGCGTAGGCTTCAACCGATTCGGCAAGGGCCTCGGCCCTATGCCCCAAAAGCCAAAGCCAAAACTCAAACATTTTGCGGGGATTAGCTTCGCTGATCCGCCTCGGGCGGAGCTTCAACCTAAAGCAGTCACGACTCGCTGCGCGAGTCTTGTTTTTGTTTTCAGGAATTACCGCTCGTGCGCCCACGGCGGTATTCTGAAAACAAAAACCCTCCCGAAATTCGGGAGGGCCTGCATTAGGTTGGCGGAGAAGGGGGGATTCGAACCCCCGGTACCCTAATCGAGTACGACAGTTTAGCAAACTGTTGGTTTAAGCCACTCACCCACCTCTCCGGGTCGTAAAGAACGTAACCGTTATCC
>DAIOUP010000080.1:0-7552 GCA_036759465.1 Bacteroidales bacterium | reverse complement strand
GGTTTGATTACCCTAGTATGGGTTTCAATAATCGTTGGATTGTGGTTTCGGGCAATATGTTCGGCAACGATTTTTACAGCACAGTTTATGTATTTGATAAGCAGGCCATGTATGCCGGACAAACTCAGCCTGGATTTACTCGCTTTGCTACCAATGCGGGTTTCACGCTTGTGCCGGCCATCACTTTTGATCAGGATGAGCAGGATATTTACCTGATATCTTCGGCTAATGGAAATCAGGGAGGTATGGGCTATATTTCTCTTTTTAAAGTTTCAGGTTCGACAGAAACACCGCATTTTCAGGTTCTAGGAAATATCGGTACACCTAATCCATGGGCTGGTTATGCAGGCGTAAACGGCGATTTTCTGCCCCAGCTTGGCAGTCCGGCACTTATCAATGCTGTGGATCACAGAATGCAGAATGTGGTGCTCCGAAACGGAAAGCTTTGGGCTGTTCATCATGTTTTCCTTCCCGCAAACAACCCTCAGCGCACTGCGGTTCAATGGTGGAATATCAGCAAGCAGGGGCAAATCATTCAAAGAGGCCGCATCGACGACCCTTCCGGCCTTATGCATTATGCATTCCCCACGGTGGCCGTCAACCAGTTTGAGGACATGATGATTGGTCATAATATTTTTAGCAATCTGCAGTATGCCAGTGCCGGTTATTCGTTGAAGGCAAACTTCGATCCGCCAAATATTACACGGTCTCCATACCAGTATAAGGAAGGACTTGCCTCGTACAACAAAACATTCGGCAGTGGCCGAAACCGCTGGGGCGACTATTCGGCCACCATGCTCGACCCGATAAATGGCGTTGATTTCTGGGTTTTGCAGGAATATGCCGAGCTCCCCATGGGAGGCGACCGCTGGAGTACCTGGTGGGCTTATGTGAGGATACCTTTCTTTCCTCAGCCTGATTTTTCAGCCAGCCTGCAACTTATCCCTACGGGCGAAAATGTCGACTTTACTGATTTAAGCGCAGGCGTGCCTCAGAACTGGACATGGGTTTTTCAGGGCGGAGTGCCTGAATATTCAACAGAGCAGCATCCAAAAAATATACAGTATCCCAATCCGGGCATTTATCCGGTAACACTGACTGTTTCCAACGCTTTCGGCGTCAATACGATAACGAAGACACAATATATTGAGGTGAGCTCATCACTATTGCCTCAGATAAACTTTGTTGCCGACAAACGGCTCGTATGCACAGGTGAAACTGTTAGCTTCACCGATCAAAGTATCCATGTGCCGCGACAGTGGCTGTGGGAATTCACTCCCGGCTCCGTCGCTTTTGTTGAAGGCACAAGCAGCAATTCCCGTCATCCAAAAGTGATTTTTACCGAACCTGGCAATTACAGTGTAACCCTTCATGCCTCGAACCTCAATGGGACTTCGAGCCAGACAACTTTTGATGTTTTAAGAGCTGGAGGATCGCAACTGCCTTATATTCAACGTTTCGACACTGAATCGTTTGCTGCCGTTGATTGGACTGTTGTTAACCCTGATAATCAAAAAACATGGGAACTTTACCCGGTTGGCGGTCTTACGGAAACCAATATGGCCGCCCGGCTTGACTTTCTGACGTATTTTGCCATTGGCCAGCGCGACCGCCTAATCAGTCCGCCGCTCGATTTGCGCAATATGAGTCAGCTGAGTCTCAACTTCCGGCATGCCCATGCAAAACGCCTAGCTCAGGTATCTGACTCATTGATAATTTACGTTTCAGGTAATTGTGGCATAAGCTGGAACCGCATTTTTGCAAGTGCTGAAAATGGTAGTGGCAATTTTGCCACCCGTCCGATGGTTCAGGGTTTTGTGCCGGCTGTACCCGACGATTGGTGTGGATCGGGCTGGGGCGCTCCATGTATCAGTCTTCCGCTCGACAGCTGGGAGGGTCAATACAATGTCAAAATAGCCTTCGAGACTTACAGTTTTTATGGCAATCCGCTTTATATCACCAATGTAGGCATCGAAGGTACGGTCAATACTACTCAATTCACCCCAACACATCTGGGTATATTGCATGCAGTGCCCAATCCGGCTGCGAGGACAGTGCGGGTTTTTGGCAGCAGTGCGGGATTGTTGCAAAATCTCGTTCTGACTGATGTATTCGGAAAGTCGGTTATGTTTTTGGAGGCTCTTTCGAGTGGCGATGAAATCCGTTTACCGGAACTCTCAAATGGCGTTTATATCCTACGGGCGCACGATGGAGATAAAACCGGTATTGCGCGCATCATGCTGATTCAGCGTTGATTGGCCTAATAAACAATCGGTATCGTTTGTGCAGTCTTCCATAAAGGCGCTCACACTCAGCGCGCATTGGGGTGTTGTATTCCAAAATCAGGTGGCTGTCGATCTCGGTAATGCCATTTTTTCGCGCTGAATTGATTATTCTTTCCGCCAACAGGAGTGTGAAGCCGTGATTTCGTTTGTGTGGATGGACTGCACCCAGCAACAAGGTAAGCAATCTGGAGTTTTTCATTGCGTGTAAAATATGCCACCACCCAAAAGGAAGCAAACGCCCCTTTGCTTTTCTGATTCCCTCGCTTAGTTCGGGCATTCCAACAACAAAGGCAAGCAATTGGTTATCATCGTCCACGATGATCTTCACAAATTCAGGATCGAGCACCGGCAGGTATCTGTTGGCCAGAGCTTTCATTTCGTGTTCTGTAAACGGATCGAATCCATAAATGTGGCCGTAGGCATCGTTAACGAGTCTGAATAGCGGGACAATCCATGGCTTTAATTGTCTTTTATTTGTGAACTCCACAAGTTTGAAAGATGTGTTGTTTTTCAGGCGTTCCAGTGCTTTCAGGTACCTTTCGGGTAGTTGTTCGGGCATAAGAATAATGTAGGAAACAAGGTCGTATAGCTTCACGAATCCCTGATTATGAATTAATTGTGGTAGATATAGAGGGTTGTGGTTTGTAGCAATAACCGGCTTTTCTTCAAATCCGTAGATCATCATGCCCTGAGGATCTTTGTCGGAAAAAGCCATTGGTCCGATGAGGTGAGACATGCCTTTACTGCAAGCCCAATTTTCAACGAAACGGATAAGTGCGTTTAAAATGTCAGCATTATCCGGGCAGTCAAGAAAACAGAAACGTGCATGCGTTTCGTTTTTTCTTTGGTTGTAGATAGGATTAATGACACCCATTATACGCCCCACAGGCTTTTTATCGAGCCAGGCAAGCGCCATAATGGTTTCGTTTTTTTCGAATGCATCATTATGCTTCGGATTGAAGAATTTTAATTCGTCGGGGTAAAAAGGTGGTGTCCAGTTGGGATAGTTTTTGTAGAGTTTCTCGGGCAGATAAATAAAGCGCTTCAAATCCTTGGCATTTTTTACTTCCTTGATTTCAAGATTCATCCTGATGTTATTAAGACATCAAAATAGGGAAAAATAAATACCAAACGCAAATAAAAGCATGGCAATTCTTTTAAGGCATTGATCTAATTAGTTGATTAGTAAATAAATAACAAAGAAAGCCGCCATGGTGAATGACGGCTTTTTAGTGATCCCGGCAGGACTCGAACCTGCGACCCGCAGCTTAGAAGGCTGCTGCTCTATCCAGCTGAGCTACGAGACCAGTATTGAATTGGGCTGCAAATTTACATAAAATGCTTTGCCTGTTGTCAAGGATTTGGCTTAAAACAAAAAAGGCGACAACGAGTGCCGCCTTTTTAGGTATCTGATCAATCCGAATTAATAACGGCTGCGGTATCCGCCTTCGTTATTACCGCGATTACCATAGCCACCGCCGCCTTCGCGACCGCCTTCGCGGCGAAATCCGCCTTCGCGACGGGGGAAACGGCTACCACCGCCGCCGGTGTTGCCACCTTCTTCGCGGGGTCTGGCTTTCTTAACCACGATGGTGTTGCCATCCACTTCGGATTCGTTGAGTTCGTTGATGGCATTGAAGGCCTCGTTATCGTCGGGCATTTCGACGAAGCCGTAGCCTTTGGAACGGTTGGTCAGTTTGTCGAAAATTACTTTAGCCGACGAAACTGTGCCAAATTGCTCGAAGAGAGCGGTCAATTGCTCACTTGTGGTTTTGAAGTTGAGCTTTGCAACAAAAATGTTCATAAAAAATAAAAAATGAATAGGTTAGGTTTCATTAAGCAATGTAATCAAAGCAGCCGGGAAATTGGGTTGGTCCGAGGAAACAAAGAAAACAATACTTTTTGAAACAATATTAAATGAATTAATCCGGGGCAAAGGTAGATACAAAAAGTCGTGATTGTCAAGGGAAAAGAAAAATTTATGGTTTTTTTGGTAAATATTTAATTGATAAAGCCTCACTGCCTGACTGAAATGAGATTCAGCTCATTCAATACAGGCAGTGAAGCAGGTGTTGAAAGGTTGATAATCGTTTATTTGATAATGATTATGCTTTGGCTGACTTTGTTTTCGCTGCGAAGGGTAACGATATATGTTCCTGCGGGTAAGTTATGGCTGAGCGTTGTGCCTGTTTGCCTGATATCGGCTGAGATCAGCTGCTGGCCAAGTGTATTGTAAACACTTACGATGCCTTCATCGGACGAACTGCTGAGCAAAACAATCCTTTCCCTGTTTGCAAATACGCTGAGCTTGCCGCCGCTGTACTCAGGAACGCCAATGGTGGTGAGGTTTAATACGAGCGTAGTGAGCAATCCATTATCGGGATTGCGTGTATCTACTGTACCCCACACTCCGTTGGTGCTTGTGTATTCCCTGCTGAATCCTGTGAATGGGTTCTGAACTTTAATAAGCCTGATGCCCAGGCCATTGGTGTTTGGAATAATTGTTCCCCATGAACCATTCACACCCGAAACATTATCGCGATAAAAGGGTACATAGCTGGTAATACCGGCGAAATCGATGCCAGAGGCTTCAACATGGGTAGCGGTGAGCGGCCGACCCTGGCCAGAAACATTATCATATAATGTTACGAAGGATTTGGCCGGGTCGCTGGAGATAGCCCTGATGGAAGAGCCTTCGTTGGCCAACATATTATCGCCGAAATCGATTACGCGGGAAGCATCGGGTACTGTAATATAGTGAACGGCAGTAGTTCCATTATTTCCATCGTTGATACGTACACGTAGAAAAACGTCGTTACCGGTTGTGAAACGTGAGTTTCCGGTGGGTTCCATCACAAACCATCCTTCATATTTTCCCTGGTTGTTGGCGGTGAACGTGCCATAACCGCCCTCGGTGCTCAGGCTGGGGCTTGTGGAGCGGGTGAACACTCCCTGAGCGCTCACGAATATAGGATTGCCAGCACCACCCGAGGTTGCCAGATCGGTGGCGATTACGCCCTGATGGATGTACCGATAGGTTGCGCCCGGTGTTAGGTTAGCAATACGTATCCACCATGCGAAGGGAAGGCGCGTGTTGTTGGTCGGGCTGAGACCCTGAATGTATTTAGGTGAGATTGAAGTTTCGATGGATGGGCTTACACCCGAGCTAACCTCGCCGTTAAGTGTTACGGTTTTTGCGGCGGCTCCGCCACCGGTATGGGAAATGTTTTGACCGTTGTAAGTGCCGGCGTTGAGCCCAGCCTTCAGGCGAACATGCACTGTAACTGGTTGGCCAGTAATGACTCCGCCGGCAAAAGGAAGATTCAGGCTTTGACTGAAGGCCGTGCCATTGAGCGAAATTTCGTAGGCTTCCGGAGCACTGACGCTGATGTTGCCGCTGCCTTCGAGAAACTGCCCGCTAACCGTGTAAGTTTGTGCCTGACTTGGTCCCTGGCCCTGTACATAGGCAAATCCTGAAAGGGTAGCCGGATTTACCGTCAGCACGGGTGTATTGGTAGTATTGAGGTTGATAAACAGTACATTGTCAATGCCTCCCGATGGATTAACGGTGTTGGTTCCGTTCCAGTTTCCATTGGCAGCAGAATAGGTTTGAACGATTGCACCGCCGTTTTTACTGCGTTCCTCAATGCGTCTGATTCCATTGGGCAGCTGATTGGGAATTATTGTACCCCAGGCGCCGTCAACGCCTGAAACAAAATCACGATAAAACTGCGCCCATGTGGTTACAGCGCCATAATCAACTCCGGTGGTCTCCACGCTGGTGCCGGTAAGGGGTCGTCCAGTGCCTTCAACATTGTCATAAAGGAATACGAAATTTTTTGCGGTCGACGGCGAAGTAGCCCTTAATGCAGTACCGGACAGGTTGTTTGCATCAGCGGCAAAATTGACAACTTTGGCGAAACTGGTAGTAGTGAGATAAGTGATGGCTACAGTGCCATTGTTGCCATCATTAAGTCTAATGCGGAAATATACTTCGTTGCCGGGAGTAAAGCGGGCATTGCCGCTGGATTCTACCATAAACCATCCTGCGTAGCTGCCCTGGGCATTGGTAGTGAATGTGCCATAAGCGCCATCGGTGGCCAGATTGGGGCTGCTAGTGCGGATAAAGCTTCCTGTTGATGTAACAAAAATGGGGTTGCCAGCACCATTGACAGTTGGACCGTCCGCAGTTGTAACGACTTGATTTATAAAGCGGTAAGTCGCATTTGCTGACAGATTCGACAAGGTAGCCCAAAATGCGTAAGGAACGCGTGTTGAATTTGTGGGGGTGTTGCCCTGAATGAACTGAGGAACAATTTCTGCTGTAATGCCCGGCTGTACACTCGATATAACTTCACCGCTGAGGCTAACCGATTTTTCGGCAGCGCCACCACCATTGTGCGTGATAGTCTGACCGTTGTAGGTGCCGGTAGTCAGGCCTGCTTTTAACCGGACATGAATTGTAACAGGCTGATTGGTAATCGATCCGCCGGCAAACGGTAGGCTAAGGATAGAGCTGAAACTTGTTCCGTTGAGCGAAATTTCATAGGCCGAAGGTGCAGCTACACTGATGTTTCCGGAGCCTTCGAGAAACTGTCCGACAAGGGTGTAAGTTTGTGCCTGGCTTGGGCCTTGTCCTTCGATATAGCTAAAGCCGGTAAGCGAGGTCGGGTTAACGGTGAGCACTGGCGTATTGGTTGTATTAAGGTTGAGCAACAGCACATTATCGATGCCTCCTGTGGGATTGACAGTGCTTACACCATTCCAGACACCAGTGGACGAGGTGAAAGTCTGAGCGATTGCTCCGCCAATTTTGGCGCGTTCCTCGATGCGACGAATGCCATTGGCGAGAAGGTTGGGCAGTATACCTCCTGCAGCGCCTGAAACACCGGCAACATTGTCGCGATAGAATTGTGCCCAGGTGGTGGCTGAAAAATCGACTCCGGTTGCTTCGATGCTTGTTCCGTAAACAGGCCTTCCGCTTCCGTCAATATTGTCGTATAGCAAAAGGAAATTCTTTGCTGTTGTGGGTGAGGTGGTTCTGAAGGCTGTGCCCTGGATATTGCCGGCTTCGGTGCCAAAATTGATCACTTTAGCGAAGTTGGTCGTGGTAAGGTAAGTAACAGCAACCGTGCCATTGTTGCCATCATTGAGTCGGATTCTGAAAAACACTTCGTTTCCGGGGGTAAACCTGGCGTTGCCGGTTGGTTCTACAACAAACCATCCTGTGTAACTACCTTGTGCATTGGTAGTAAACGTTCCATATG
>DAIOUP010000079.1:0-7624 GCA_036759465.1 Bacteroidales bacterium | reverse complement strand
CGGTAGAAACGTTCAATTCTTTTTCGCAGAAATTTCGATCCTGAAATCGGCATGCGGCGGTAATATTTTACTCAAAAAATGGTCAAAATTTTTGTCGCAGGCTGCGTTATTGTACAAAGCTGATTGATTGCTTAATTTTGAAGCGAATACGGCTTATTCAGAATCCTAAAAAGCAGACTCATGAATGTCACCGGGCCGTGCACTGTGTTTTTGATCAATGCTCTGCTGTTGATTTTATTGGCGCTGTATTTCGACAAACGCAAGCGCGAGCCTTTGGGCGAAATTTTATCGTGGCTCTTGCTGGCGGCCGGATGGTGGTCGCTGTTCTACGGACTCGAATTAATCCTGCAAAGCAACCGGCTGATTCATTTATTGTTTTCTCTTGAGTACCCCGCAGTAATGACCTTGCCGGTGTTTTGGCTGATTTTCATCATCCGACTTACCAAAAGTGATTATTTGAATAAAAGGAATACCGGATGGCTATTCCTTTTGCCGGCAGTGAACTGGCTCATGCTGCTGACCAATCCCACACACAAACTATTCTACACGAACGCCGTCATTAATTCTTCGTCGGGCATCAGTTTTATAGCTTTCGACCCCGGACCAATTTACACTATCAGTCATCTCACCTATTCAAATTTTGTTGTGGCGGTGGGAATGATTTTGCTGATCAGGATGATTATCCTGTCGAAAGGAATTAGCCGGGGCAAATCGGTATTACTGCTATTCTCTGCAACATTTCCATTTATGCTCAGCCTGCTGTGGATTTTCGGTATCAGGCCATACGGCATTTTAGATTTTACACCGCTTGGCTTTACTGTTATGGGGATTGTACTTTCTGCGCTCTACAGCAATATTTCCGAGATGGAACTGAGGCCGTTTGTGCTTGACAGTCTTTTTGAGTATCAGTCCGATGCCGTTATGGTTGCCGATTCGGAGGATAAACGATTGCTATATGCCAACACGCAAGCTTACAAGCTTTTGGAGGAACTAAAGGATAATAAGGGTCAGGATTTTGGAATTAATCGTCTTCTGGCGCTTCAAAACCATGAGCATTTTTCTTTTAGCGGCAGGCACTATCAGGTTATCATTCAGGAGTTGGGCGAAAGCAAGTTTGGAAGGCCATTTAAGCTATACAATTTTCATGATGTGACTGCGCTCAAGCGTCACGAAGCCAACCTTTCGGCGCTCACAAAAACCATTACCACATTTGGCAACGACACCAACCTCAATATTGGCAAGCTTCTGGCACTTCTGGGTGAGATATTCGGAGCGGAAGCATGCTTTTACAATAAAAAAATCGGTTCGATGCTCATCACCACAGCCTCCTGGAATGCACCGCCAGGATATCAGGATGCTGACCGGGCCGAAGGGCATATATGCAACGACGTATTGCAGCAAAACAGACCGGTTCCAACCTTAATCAACGAGCTGCAAAACACAGATTACCTGAGCAGCGATCCGAATGTGCGACGTTATGGGCTTAATACCTATTTGGGCGTTCCTGTTTTTCAGGAAGGCAAACCATTAGCCACCGTATGTATGGTGTTTACACAGAATCGCAACTTTAGCGATAGCGAGCTGCAGCTGCTCAACCTTGTTTCATTTGTCGTTTCCAACGAAGAAGAGCGTAAGCTGCAACTTCAGAAAATCAATGAAACAGAGATCAATCTTAGAGCCATAATCGAAAACACACTCGACAGTATCTGGTCGATTGACACTAATTTTTGTATTACTTATGTCAACGGAACTTTCAAAACGGCCTACAAAGCGGCTTTCAATGTTGATTTGGAGGAAGGTATCTGTATCATCGACACCCTTCCCAAATCGCTGAGGCCTGTGTGGCGAAGCCGTTATGAGAAGGCTTTGAAAGGAGAACATTACATATTTATCGACAGCGTGCCTCAATCAGACGATGTCACGCTTTTTATTGAGGTTTCTGTTATGCCCATCATCGTCAACGGACGAACGACAGGAATCTCCTTCTACGGCCGCAACATCACCGAGAAATATCTGGCCGAACAGCGACTTGTGCAAAGCGAAAAACGACTTGCCGAGCTCAATGCTGCTAAAGACCGCGTATTTTCCATCATAAGCCACGACCTGCGCAGCCCCTTCAACAACATCATCGGATTAAGCGAAGTCATAGAGGGGTTGGCTGAGGAGCAGGGAAACCAAACCGTTAAGGAATACGCCTCGAGCATACTTCGTGTCTCGAAAAACACCTTTGTCGTGCTCGAGAACCTGCTGCACTGGTCGCGCGTTCAGTCAGGCAAGTATAAGTTGCATACCGATGTAGTGAAGCTGAGTGAAATTGTTGCTAACGAACTTGAGTTTCAGCAATACAGAGTTGAGCAAAAACTCATAAAAATCACTAATCAGGTTGATGCCTCACATGCAGTGGTGGCCGACGCCCAATCGGTGGCTGTGATTGTGCGAAACCTTGTTTCGAATGCTATTAAGTTTAGCTATAGTGAGGGCGAAATAGTGCTGAAGTCGGAGCTTGAGAAAGATAATGTATACTTTGCTGTACAGGATTTTGGCTGCGGCATCAGCATCGAAGACCAAAAGGCGCTTTTTCAGCTTGATAAGCACCCCACCCGAAGAGGCACGCAAAACGAGACAGGCACCGGACTGGGATTGATCCTTTGCAAGGAACTTGCCGAAAAAAACGACGGACACCTGCTGGTGTACAGCCGCACAGGTCAGGGCAGCACATTCACGCTGGTTCTGAAAGCCGCTCAAAAAGCCTTTAGTTGAATCAGGTACCCGACATTTGAACCCTATGAAGCTTTTTATCAATCGTCTTATCACCTTATTCTGCATTATTTTGACATCCGGCTTTTTACGTGGACAGGATAATATTAGCTGGGAAAACCTGCGCAGTCGAGCCTATCCGCAATGGTTTAGCGATGCCAAGCTGGGTGTTTTCATCCATTGGGGGGTATATTCCGTGCCAGCCTACGGCGGACCTGAATCGTACGCCGAATGGTATTTGCGCGGTCTGCAAACCGGAGCGCCGCTGCGGGTAGAGTTTATGCGAAAAAATTATGGTGAGAACTTCACTTATCGCGACTTTGCACCCCTTTTCAAAGCCGAATTATTCGACCCCGATGAGTGGGCAGATATTTTCGAAAAAGCCGGAGCAAAATACATCATCCTCGTGGCCAAGCATCACGACGGCTATTGCCTGTGGCCAAGCCGATATGCACCGGGTTGGAACAGCGTAGATGTTGGTCCGCACCGCGACATTGTGGGCGAGCTGGCCAGGGCCGTTCGTCAGCGGGGAATACGCCTTGGCCTTTATTACTCCCTGGCCGAATGGGATCATCCGCTCCATCGCTGGTACACTGATCCGCCCGACAGCATAGGACCTTATGTTGAGCAACACATGAATCCGCAGCTGAAAGAATTGCTGGAAACCTACAAGCCCGATCTGCTCTTCACGGACGGCGAGTGGCTCAATAAGGCCGAGCAGTGGCACGCGCGCGAACTCATCAGCTGGTATTACAACCTCATTGGCCCCGATGCCATCGTAAACGACCGCTGGGGACATGGCGCCGAAATCGGCTACATCACTCCTGAGTACAGCTCGACAGCTCCCGAAACCGACAGGCCCTGGGCCGAGGTGCGCGGACTGGGCCGTTCGTTTGGTCTTAACCGAAACGAAAAACTGAGCGCTTACATGAGCAGCCGCGACCTTGTGCGTCGCTTTGCCTGGACGGTGGCCCATGACGGTGGCCTCACTATCAACCTTGGCCCCGCCGCCGATGGTCAGATCCCATTGCTGCAACAGGAACGCGTTGAGGCGCTGGGCAAATGGATCGAGCGCAACAAAGAAGCTATTTATGGCGCCACGAAGTGGATAAGGGCGGCCGACTATGGCGATGTGGAGCTGCGCCGCACCGATACCCTGCTGCAGTTAAACTGGGTGCGCAACAGCCCGGGAAAACCCATAGCCGAAGACCACTTCACCGCTGAATGGACAGGCTGGTTGCGGCCCGACAGCAGTGCCGTTTACACCTTTGTGGTTGAGGCTGATGATGCAGCGACACTTTGGCTCGACGGCAAAAAAATGCTCGATACCAGTGCAAACGAAAGCGAAAACGCAGCCGAAGCCATGCGCCAGAATAATGGCTTTGGCTACTCTGCAAGCGTTTACCTCGAAGCCGGAAAATTTTATCCCATTCGCATCAATTACCGCGAAACGATACAAAACGCCCACATCAGGCTGAACTGGCATACCCAAACGAGCGAGCCTGCGGCGCTCGGCAAAAACATTCTTTACACCAAAACTGACCTCTCAACAGGCGACGGTCTCAAAGCCGTTTATCGCTCAAAGCAGGCCCGCACTGTTTACACCAAAAACAACAATCATGTCTACGCCATTGTATTCGGATGGCCGGGTCGTAAACTGGATTTAGAAACACCAAAGCCAGATAAGCAAATGAAGGTTAGTCTTTTATCAACTGGAGAACAATTGCCGTGGCGTTGGAAAAATGGCAGCCTGAGCATCGATCTGAGCAAGGCAGCCTGCCCTTCGGGCGATGAAGCGGATACCTGGGTATTCAGGATGGAAGGCCTGGCAGCGAAAGGAATGTAATTTGTTGTTATTGTTCAGTGTACGCTGCCCGTACCTCTTAACAAGCAACCCAAAGCTATTTCCCAATAACAATTACGCGGTACACAGCTCCAGATAACCGCCTTTTCGGATTTGCTTATATTTGCTGTCAAACGAACAGACAACCTAAATGTCGCATCACGATAGACCATTAAACTTTGCCCTCATCGGCGCCGCCGGCTATATTGCACCCCGGCACATGAAAGCCATACGTGAAACCGGTAACATCCTCGTTGCAGCCCTCGATCCTTTCGACAGTGTGGGCATCATCGACAGCTATTTCCCTGATGCGCAGTTTTTTATTGAGCCTGAGCGCTTCGATCGTCATCTGGATAAGCTACGGCGCAAAGGTGAAACCCTGGTAGATTATGTAGGCATCTGCTCGCCCAACTACCTGCACGACGCCCATATCCGCATGGCCTTGCGTAATGAGGCTCATGCCATATGCGAAAAACCCCTTGTGCTTAACCCCTGGAACCTGGATGCCCTCGAAGAAATAGAGCGCGAAAGCGGCAAGCACATTTATACCATCCTTCAGCTCCGCCTCCACCCCGCCGTGCAGGCACTTAGGGAAAAAGTGCTTGCCGCAGTCCCAGGCAAAGTATTCGATGTTGATCTTGAGTACATTACCTCGCGCGGCAAGTGGTATTATTACTCCTGGAAAGGACAGCTAGAAAAATCGGGCGGCATTGCCACCAACATCGGCGTCCACTTCTTTGATATGCTTAGCTGGATTTTCGGTGGAGTAAAAGAAAATATACTCACTCAACACACCCACGATCGGGCAGCCGGAAAACTACTGCTCGAAAAAGCCAGAGTCAACTGGTTTTTGAGCATCAATGCCGAAACCCTGCCCAACGAGGTAAAACAAAAGGGCAAAACCACCTTTCGTTCGCTCATCATCGATGGTGAAGAGTTCGAGTTTAGCGAGGGTTTTACCGACCTTCACACCCAGAGCTACAAACATATACTCGAAGGCAAAGGCTTCGGCATTGCCGATGCGCGAGCCTCCATCAGCCTTGTTCACGACATTCGCAGGCAGGCTGCAAAACTCAGCTGAACAAACAACTACCATATGAAACCCATCACTCCCGATCTCCTCGAGCAACTCATGGTGTCTGCCATACAGGCCGGAAAGGCCATCATGGAAGTATATGCCACCAATTTTGAGGTGGAAATCAAGCCCGACCAAACCCCGCTCACACTAGCCGATACCCGCGCCAACGAAATCATCAATCGTGTTCTCTCCCAATCTGGCATTCCTGTTATCAGCGAAGAAGGGCGGAAAGTTCCTTGGCACATTAGGGAAACCTGGGAACAATTCTGGTTGGTTGACCCTCTAGATGGCACCAAGGAGTTTGTTAATCGCAACGGGGAGTTCAGCGTGAACATCGCACTTATCGAAAACAAGCGGCCTGTGATAGGCATCATATACGTGCCGGTGACTGACACCCTTTACTGGGCCGAACGCAAGAGGGCTTTCAGGCTCGATCATGCCGCAGGTCATGTTGAAGCCAATTCAAATTTGCAGTCCCTACGCCGCATTGCCCTTGAGCTGCCTTTACCACGCACCGATTACGACTTTACCATCGTAGCCAGCCGCTCGCACCTTACCGCAGAAACCATGAGTTACATCAATCAGGCAAAACGCGAACACCATAATATCCGCATCGTTTCGCGCGGCAGCTCGCTCAAGATGTGTATGGTGGCTGAAGGTAAGGCCGACGTTTATCCGCGATTCGGTCAAACCAGCGAATGGGACACCGCCGCCGGCCACGCCATCATTCTGGCCGCCGGAGGCAAAGTGGTGCTGGCTGATCAGCCAGCTCACGCTCTGGTTTACAATAAACCCGATTTGCAAAACCCATCATTCCTGGCTTTTCCGCGTCAGGCAGAATAAAAGGTTAAATTATAACTACCGATGTACATTCAAAACTACTCGTTGAACAACCTGCGTGAGCTCGAAGCCGAGTCGATACACGTCATCCGTGAGGTGGCAGCTTCGTTCGAAAAACCGGTCATGCTATATTCCATAGGCAAAGACAGTTCGGTGATGGTGCGACTGGCCGAAAAGGCCTTTTATCCCGGCAAAGTACCATTCCCGCTCATGCACATCGATACCACCTGGAAATTTCGCGAGATGGTGGAGTTTCGCGACCGCTATGCAGCCGAAAACGGTTGGGAGCTCATCGTGGAAATCAACCACGAAGGACTGGCTGCCGGCATTGGACCCTTCACCCACGGCTCGAAAGTGCATACCGATGTGATGAAAACCCAGGCCCTGCTCAAGGCCCTCGACAAACACCGCTTCGATGCTGCATTTGGTGGCGCCCGCCGCGATGAGGAAAAAAGCCGCGCCAAGGAACGCATCTTTAGCTTCCGAGACCGCTTTCACCAATGGGATCCCAAAAACCAACGTCCCGAACTGTGGGACATCTACAACACCAAAGTGCATAAGGGCGAGTCGATACGCGTGTTCCCGCTGAGCAACTGGACCGAACTCGACATCTGGCAGTATATCCGCCTCGAAAAAATCCCCATCGTACCGCTTTATTTCGCCAAAGAACGCCCCATTGTAGAGCACGAAGGCACCCTCATCATGGTCGACGACCACCGCATGCCTACCCACATTGCCCAAAAAGCCACCATCCGCAAAGTGCGCTTCCGCACCCTTGGCTGCTACCCACTGACCGGTGCCGTGGAATCGGATGCCGACACCATCGAAAAAATCGTGGAAGAAATGATGACTACCACCAAAAGCGAACGCACCACCCGTGTGATCGACTTCGATCAGGAAGGCAGCATGGAACAGAAAAAGAGGGAAGGGTATTTTTAGGTTGTTATGGTTGTTGTGGTTGTTGTGGTTGTCATTGTTGTTCTGGTGGATGAATTAGTAATTTAGTTGTGTGGTGCGGCTGAGCATTTGTTTTTTAGCTTTATGAAAATGATAAATAAACATATCCAGGAAAAGCTGACTTAATTAAATTTTTACAGGTCTGATAG
>DAIOUP010000078.1:0-7630 GCA_036759465.1 Bacteroidales bacterium | reverse complement strand
TTGTTGATCAGGTCCATTTCGTTGATGGCGAAGTTGTCCTCGGCGGCCGGCTTGAGCTTACGCACCGAGCGCATAAGACCGGTGAGTTCGTCGCGCAGCTCGGCATTGCTGATGCCCGGCTTGGCCTTCACCACGATATTGGTACCACGCTCGCGGATATCCATCACATTTCGGGCAAAGTTGACGGGAATAATCGCCGACTTGTCGTTTGAGTTTCCAAAAAGGTTTTCGCCCTGTTTGCGCAAAAGACCGATCACTTCCATGCGACGGCCAAACACCTTCACCGATTGCCCAATGGGATCGGTATCGGGAAATATCGCCTCGCGCACCTGTGCGCCAATAATGATTACATTGCGTCCGGACTGCGATTCCAGTGGTGTAAAATAGCGCCCTGCTTCGAGGTCGAAAGGCATCACCTCGGCATATTCGTGCGACACGGCATTCACGCTTACGCCTTCCACCGTTGCCGTTCCTGAGCTTACGCTCCGGCTGGTGCCAACCATAAAGGCAAAGGCTTTGGCCGAATTGGCCCTGCGTTCCAGCTCGGCCATCTCCTGCAGGCTGGGCTCGGGCCGCTGCCAGTATTTCCACCAGGGATAGTCGCCTCCGCCCGCCATCCAGGGCCATTTCTGAATGAATAAAACATTGTCGCCCAGCGAGTTAATCTCAGTTCGAATAGTGTTTTCAAGACTGTCAAAAACTGAGAAAACGGCGATGATGGAAAAAATGCCTATGGTTATACCCAGAAGCGACAAAACCGTGCGCACCTTGTTGACCATAAGTGCAACCACGGCAAAGCGCAAACTTTCGTTTAGCAAACGCAGTAAAGGAAATCGGGTCATCAGCATTTTTGTTTGGGTGTAAAGTTAGCGATTAGTTGTTTAGGTAGCGGCAACAGGGCCGGAGCTCTTCCAAAACACAAATAATTCTGCAAGTGTTCAGGGCTTTATGGCTTTTATTTCAGAAATTTGCAGCGTTTTTCGATAATCGCAGGCCATCATCCCGAATCGACTCATAATGAACAAGAAAATACGAAGGGCACTCATTTCCGTTTATCACAAACAGGGCCTCGAAAGTATTCTTTTCAAGCTCCACAACCTGGGCGTATCGCTTTACTCCACAGGAGGCACTTACGACTACATTTTAAGCCTTGGGCTCCCGGCCACAACAGTTGAATCGCTAACAGATTATCCCGCCATTCTCGGAGGAAGGGTAAAGACGCTTCACCCTGCAGTATTTGGAGGCATTCTGGGCCGGTCGGACAACCCCAGCGACCTACAGGAACTTGAAAAATACAACATCAGCTCGTTCGACCTCGTATTGGTTGACCTTTATCCCTTTGAACAAACGCTGGCCGCAACCACCGACGTTGCCACAATTATCGAAAAGATAGACATTGGCGGAATCTCGCTGATTCGTGCAGCCGCCAAAAACTACAACGATGTACTTATAGTGCCTGCCGCTGATTATTATTCTGCTTTCGAAACCTTGCTCGACCAAGGCCAGGGGAATACTACGCCTGACGACCGCCGGCGTTTTGCGGCCTACGGTTTCGGAGTCAGCTCGCGCTATGATGCCGCCATTTATGGCTGGATGAGCGAAGGGCAGGGCGATCTGCGTCTGGCTACCCGGGGCCAGAGTCGGCTGCGCTATGGCGAAAACCCACATCAGCAAGGTGTTTTTCACGGCAACCTGGATGAAGTGTTCGAGCAATTGTCGGGCAAGGCACTCTCCTATAACAATATTCTCGACCTCGAAGCCGGTTTGGGTCTCATAGCAGAATACAATGAGCCGGCTTTTGCCATCCTAAAGCACAACAATGCCTGCGGGCTGGCCTGCCGCGGGAGCATGGCCGAAGCCTACATGGCCGCATTGGCGGGAGACCCGCTATCGGCATTTGGAGGCGTATTGGTAGCCAACAGGACAATAGATGCCGATGCAGCAGAAGCCATGCAGGGCTTGTTTTTTGAGGTGATCGCCGCTCCCGGCTACCACGAAACTGCGCTGGCTACACTGACGCAAAAGAAAAATCGGATAATTTTGCGCACTAAGGTCACGGTTTTTCCCGCTAAGCTCTACAGGTCAGCCCTGAACGGACTGTTGGTTCAGGATCGCGATATGGAGAATGCTGCTCACAGTCAGCTCAATATCGTAACCCTGAAAGCACCCGATGAGCGGGAAACCAGAGATCTTTTGTTTGCCGAAAAAGCTGTAAAGCATGCACGCTCCAACGCAATTGTGCTGGTTAAGAACAATCAGTTGCTGGGTTCGGGAGCCGGGCATACTTCACGGGTTGATGCGGTGCGCCACGCCATAACCAAAGCTATCGAAAACGGGTTCGGGCTTAAGGGAGCAGTCATGGCTTCCGATGCTTTCTTCCCGTTTGCCGACTCGGTAAATATGGCTGCGGAGCATGGCATAAGTGCCATATTACAGCCTGGCGGTTCGGTGCGCGATCAGGACTCGGTTGAGGCCTGCAACAAACTGGGCATCAGCATGGTATTTACCGGGCTGAGGCATTTTAAACATTGAAATAAACGTAATACGATATGGGACTGTTTTCATTCCTCAACAAAGAAATCGCCATCGACCTTGGCACCGCCAACACGATTATCATTTATAATGATAAGGTGGTGGTCGACGAGCCTTCGATTGTGGCCATAGAGCGCAATACGGGCAAGATTATCGCCGTAGGCAAGAAGGCTATGATGATGCATGGCAAAACGCATGAGAACATCAAGACCATCAGGCCGCTGCGCGACGGCGTAATTGCCGATTTTCAGGCCGCCGAGCACATGATGCGCGAGATGATCAAGATGATTGGCATCAAAAACCGCTTCTTCCCGCCCGCCCTTAAAATGGTTATCTGCATCCCCAGCGGTATCACCGAGGTTGAGGAGCGCGCCGTAAAAGACTCGGCCGAGCAGGCAGGCGCGAAGGAAGTGAGGCTTATCCACGAGCCTATGGCTGCTGCAATCGGCATTGGCATCGATGTGCTGGAGCCTACCGGAAATATGATTATCGATATCGGGGGAGGTACCAGCGAAATCGCCGTTATTGCCCTTGGCGGTATCGTAAACAACAAATCCATCCGTATTGCCGGCGACGATTTCAATTCCGACATTGAGGAATACATGCGCAAGCAGCACAACATCAACATTGGCGAACGCACAGCGGAGCGCATCAAGATAGAAGTGGGATCGGCATTGCCTCATCTCGACAATCCGCCGGACGAATTCCCCGTGCACGGACGCGACATGCTCACCGGTATTCCGAAGGAAATCATGGTCAATTACAGCGAGATAGCGCATTGCCTCGACAAGAGTATTTCGAAGATTGAAGCGGCAGTGCTTAACGCCCTCGAAATGACGCCGCCCGAGCTTTCGGCCGACATCTTCCGCACAGGTATTTATCTGGCCGGTGGCGGTTCGTTGCTAAGGGGCCTCGATAAACGCCTTTCGCAGAAAACCAAGCTGCCGGTGCATGTGGCCGAAGACCCCCTGCGTGCTGTAGCCCGCGGAACAGGCATCGCCCTCAAAAACTTCGACAAATTCCCCTTCCTGATCAAGTAGTTTCAACAGAAGCACGCAACAGGAGCCATGTACAACATCCTCCGCTTTTTACAGCGCTACAACTTTTTCCTGTTGTTTGTGCTGCTTGAGGTTGTTGCCCTGCTCATGCTCACACGCAGCCACACCTTTCAGCGGGCGGCCATGAATACCATGAGCAGCGGACTGGCCGGCAAAATTTACGATCTGCGCTCAGGGCTTGGCAACTATTTGTCGCTGCGCGACGCCAACCGCAAACTTCTTGAGCAAAATGCCCATCTGCTCTCGGAAATAGCCATGCTTAGAAGCAATGCCCCGCTTCCCCCACTCGCCGATACCAACATCGTATTTGAGTACATCCCAGCCAGCGTGGTTAGCAATACGGTTCATCTGCGCAACAACATCTTTATGATCGACAAGGGCCTCAAACATGGTGTGCGAAAAGATATGGGCGTTATTGCACCTCAGGGGGCAGCCGGCATCGTTATCGGGGTTTCGGAAAACTATGCCAGCGTGATGTCGCTTTTGCACAAATTTGGCTCAATCAGCGTTCGTTTCAAAAATAACGACCAGCTGGCTATTCTGCAATGGAACGGCGGCAGTTATCGCTACGGCGATGTTGTGGATATCCCTACGCACATCGAAATGCAACCCGGCGATACGCTGCTTACCAGCGGACACAGTCAGGTGTTTCCGGCAGGGATTATGGTGGGTACCATCGATGAGGTAACACAGTCGGTTACAGGCAGTCTGAACTCGGCACGTATTAAGTATTCTGTTGATTTCAACAGGCTTAAGGATGTTTACGTGATAAAAAACAATCACCGCAACGAGCTCGATGTGCTCAGCAAAATTAAGATCCATGACTGAGCTGCTTAAAAACATATTTCGTTTTGCCGGATTAATCCTGTTGCAGGTGTGGGTGCTCAACAATATGCGCATCGGTAGCTATGTGAATCCCTTTGTCTATATATTATTTATCATGATGCTTCCGGCAGGCATACCGGGTTGGGCGCTTTTGCTTTTAGGTTTTTTCACGGGTATGGTTGTTGACCTTTTCATGTCGACGATGGGTCTTCATGCCGCGGCCACCGTGTTTGCGGCTTTTGCACGCCCTGCGCTGCTAAGCATTGCCGCAGGTACCAGCGAACCCGACAATCAGCTCATACCTTCTCCAAAAAGCCTGGGCATGCGCTCCTGGACCGGATATGTTTTTGCCATGCTGCTGTTGCACCACAGTACATTGTTCTTGCTGGAGTCGTTCAGCTTTGCCTTACTGGGATATACCATACTGCGCATCTTTCTGAGCATAATGTTTTCGGGCTTTGTGATTATGATGTTGAGCCTTTTCTTTTCGAATGCCCGACAGTAATGATCAATCTGCGCGTTCATTCCCCCTTCATGTAAAAGCAGATTTCCTTACTTTTGCCTCCATCAGCACATTCAAAAAAATCTTATTATATGAAAATCAGATTATTTCTTGTTCTGCTTACCGGGCTCATGCTCTTTGGTTGCAATACTGGTAAAAAGAAGCCACAACGCTTCGACGTCATTGTAAGTATTTCAAATTTTGATGATGGTCTGGTGCGTTTGCAGCGCCGGCTCGATGATAAATGGGTAACGCTCGATTCGGCACGCGTTAACCAGGGAGTGGTAAAGTTCAAAGGCGAGCTTGTGGCCCCCGAAATGTTTTATCTGGGTCTTGACGGAGTCAGGGGCAGGGTGCCATTTTTCGCCGAACCCGCAGAAATCAGCATCAGCATGGATGCCGGCGATATACGCGACGCCAAAATTACCGGATCGGCCACGCACGACAGATATTTGGCTTTCAACGAGGAGTTTGAAAACTATAGCGAGGAGCTCTATCAGCACTATCAGGCTTACCGGGCAGCCGAGGAATTGGGCGACACGGCGGCTGTTGCAGCAGCAAACAAAAAATACACCGAAACCGAAGCTGCCCAAAAAAAGTTTTTGGTTGATTATCTGAGAAAAAACAATGCCGACATCGTATCGCATTTCATCCTATATCAAAACGCCTATCAGTTTGAGCTCGACGACCTCGAAAGCCTTGTTGTCAACTTTGAACCCGAGCCCGGTTCGGTTTATCTTGACGCTCTGATGGATCGCGTGCTGGTATTGAAAAGTGTTGCTGTTGGCATGCCTTTCAAAGACTTCAGCCAGGCTGATCCCAACGACAGTCTTATTTCACTTTCGTCGGTTGCCGGCAAAGGATTGTTGCTGGTCGATTTCTGGGCTTCGTGGTGCGGTCCCTGCCGTCAGGAAAATCCGAATATCGTAGCCATTTACAAAGATTTTCACAGCAAGGGTTTCGATGTGTTTGGGGTTTCGCTGGATACCGATAAAGCCAAGTGGGTTGAAGCCATTGCCAAAGACCAGCTTACATGGTCGCATGTTTCCGACCTGAAAGGTTGGGCCAACGAAGCCGGAAAGCTTTATGGCGTTCAGGCCATACCGCACAGCGTGCTCATCGACCGCAACGGCATTATCATCGCCAAAAACCTCAGAAGCGAAGACTTGCGCAAGAAAGTTGAAGAATATCTGAAATAGGTCGGGCCATTGGTCTGATTTAATAAGAGGCTGCCCTTTTGGAGACAGCCTCTTTTTGCTACATAAGTTTTTGATAAAACTGCCACCAGCGGTCGGGCAGCTCGTCCTGCATGGCCTGTTGATAGTCGGCCTCGGAGCAGGGGACATAATGATGTCTTTCGTACTTGCTTCCCGGAGCACGCCCCATGCTCAGGTCGATCCACCAGCGTCCCGATTTCTTGCTTCGGAGAAAAACGAGCTCATCTGGTTGTCCTTCAATTCTTACGAGATAGCGCGTAAAGCCTTCGGTATTCTGACCGGGCAATTCATTAAAGCGGTGTGCCACACCATCCAGAAAATACCAGATCATCTGGGCGGCAAGGTCGGCACTCACGCCCAGGCGGTCGAAGGTGGGATTAAGCTCGAAAAAACCTGCGGCACTCAGTTTGTCGCTCATTCCGGCATATCGGGCTATGCGGCATGCTTCCTCGCCTGCAAAACCATTGGGGATGGCATTGCCGTTGCCCGGGGCGTCGGATGCTCTCACAGCCGTCATGTCGAAGCTGAGCAGATCAGCATTGCGAAGCACCGGCTCTGCCTCTTCTATGGCAGCACGTATATTGCCCAGCCTGTAGGTGTCGAAAAGCAAATTGGCCATCAGATCAAGGCTTTGTTGATCAACAAGATAGGTCTGGTAGCCGATATTGGTGTAGTTGAACAGGAAATTGGGTTGCGACATGATAATGTGCGAAAGCCACGAACGGCTGCCTAGGCCGCTGTTTTCGGTACCAAGATCAAAAACAGGGTCGATGGAGGCAATGTTCACCAGTTTCGAACGCTGCTGAAAAGCCTGATAAATAGCCCATGTGAGGTCGTGGCTTCCTCCGATAACCACCGGAATGATGTTTTGTCCGAGTAGCTCGGCTACTACCTGACTGAGCGCAAAATAGGTGTCTTCGACCGAAAAACCGGCCCTGATGTTGCCAAGGTCGGCAATACCCAACCCGTTCCAATGCCCAAAAAGTCCATAAAGCGAGGCCCTGATGGCATCGGGGGCATGGCTGCAGCCCTCGTTATTTTCGGCACACCTTTCCTCTTTTACCCCGATGATGGCAACCTTAACCTGTTCGAGCGCGGGTAATTCGTCTTCATGCAGCAGCATGGTCTGCCCCAGCGCTTTATGGCCCTGCCATTCTTTTACCTTCAGCAGGCTCTTATTTACAGGTTCGATGAAAATCTTAAAGTCCATCCTGATGTCCGGATTGCGTTGTGCTAAATGTTATTAGGCTGTATATCAGCTTTTTTTCTTTATAAAACGTTTCTTTGGCGTGTTTTCGGGATCGGCAATGATACTGCGGCAGGCCTCAAGACTCAGACCAGCCGGATCGGTGCCCTTGGGTATTTTAAAGTTTTTTCCCTTATAGTTGATGTAGGGCCCAAAGCGGCCATTGAGTATGCGCAGCTCGGGGTCTTCGGTAAATGACTTTATAACGGCCTCGGTCTTTTTATTGCGTTTTTCTTCTATGAGTTCAATG
>DAIOUP010000077.1:0-7638 GCA_036759465.1 Bacteroidales bacterium | reverse complement strand
GCAAAACAATGAAGACCTGCTCGTCAGGAACGACCCTCGAAGGTCTGCCGAATTGCGTTCGAGCAGCGAGGTTCATATCATAGGAAACAATCGGCTGGAGCTCAGTACCTACCTATGGCGCGATTTTATGCCAGGCACCGTGGGTACGGATGGCAGTAAGCTGACGGGTGTGATCAGGCTGCAGGATGCGCAAGGGGTGGCTTTATCCAACTCCATAAAAATGAGGCGTTTGCATGTGGTAAAAGGGAACGAGATCTGGACAACAGACTTCGGTGAGGTCCGATCGGTTGATGCAACAATTTTGGAGGGAGTTGTCCGCAATGGCCCATACTGGGGACCAAATATCAATGTTGATGTCATCTGTGAGTTTGATTATCTGGGTAAGACTTACTTTATTCAGGCCAAATCGCAGCCCATAAACCGGACAGATTGACCTTTCAGCCAGAGTATTCAGAAAGCTTTGTGATTTGAGATGTATAAAACGAAAACGGGCGACTTTAATCAAAGTCGCCCGTTTTCATTGTGAGTCTATGAATTTTTTCCGTCCAATTTTGGCCGGCTAATCAGCCTTTTGGCTTTTAGCTTTACCAGATAAAGGGCATGATACATAGCCGGTACAAGCACCAGCGTGAGGAAGGTGGCGAAGCTAAGTCCGAAAATTACTGTCCACGACATGGGGCTCCAAAACATAGCATTATCGCCACCGAAATATATTTTGGGATCGAAATTTTCGAACAGGCTAAGAAAATCAATGTTTATACCAATAGCCAGCGGAAATAGACCCAGAATAGTTGTTATGGCGGTGAGCAAAACAGGCCTCAGACGTGTACGTCCTGCTTCCACAATCCGGTCGAGCGATTCATCGCGGGGCAAATCGTCGGTTAACTGAAGGCCAAGTTCAAGCTTACGTTTGTTGCGCAAGAGGTTGATATAATCGATAAGCACAATGCCATTGTTAACAACAACACCGGCCAGCGAAACAATGCCGATTCCGGTCATAATAACCACGAACTCCATCCTAAATGTGGCCAGACCGCCAAACACGCCAATTGTACTGAGCAAAACGGTGCTCATGATAATGACTGGTTTTACAAGCGAATTGAATTGCCCTACCAGGATAAGCAGAATGATGGCCACGGCAATAAGCAGTGCATTAACCAAGAATCCCATCGATTCGGCCTGTTCCTGCTGCTCACCGGTAAAGCTGTAGCGGTAGCCATCGGGGAAGTCGTAGCGATCGAGCACGGTGCGTATCTGGTTGTTTATTTCTGTTGGATTATACCCCTCGAGCACATTTGAATAGATGGTGATGACACGTTCGCGGTTGATGCGGTTGATGGCACCGTAGGTGGAGGTGAGCTGCACATCGGCCACTGCCGCAATGGGCACTTTCACAATTCGTCCGCTGGCCTGATCGCGGAAGGTGATGCTTTGATTGAGCAGGGTAGCCAGGTTGTAACGATACTCATCTTTCATGCGCACCTGAATAGGGTAATCGTCCTCACTCACCTTGAAGTTCGACACTTCCGAACCAAAAAGCGCAGTACGAATGGTGCTGGCTACCTGACCCGTTGAAAGTCCAAAACGCCGGGCACGCTCGCGGTCGATGCTTACATTGAGCTCGGGTTTGCCCACATCAAGATCGATTTGCAGCCCTTCGATGCCCTGTATGCCCGAAGCCTCAATCAGGTTAGTAAGGGTGTCTGTAATGCTCAGCAGTCGGTTGAAATCGCGGCCGCTGATCTCAATATTGATAGGCTTGCCCACCGGAGGGCCTTCGTTTTGCTTTTCAACTGAGACAAGCATGCCGGGATATTTGCCTATAAGGCTGTCGCCCAGCCGTTTGAGTACGTCGGCCGAACTGAGGTTTCCGCGGTCTTCAAAGTTTACAAACGAAACTGTGATCATGGCCCGGTTTGGCCCGCCTCCACGCCCGCTAAAACCTTCATTTTCCGAAACGGCACCTGTACCAACGTTTGTTAAAACCGATTTTATGATTTTCTTTTCTTGCTCAATCAGCTCAAACACTTTGTCTTCAACGACTCTGATGGACGAGTCCGTTGCCCTGATATCGGTGCCAAGAGGCAGCTCTACCAATACATTGATATATTTTGGATCTCCGGAGGGGAAGAAAATGACGCGCGGATTGGTGCCGAAATAAAAGCCCGTAGCGAGAATTAATAGCAGAAAAGTAGCCAGAATGAAGTAGAAGGCATTGCGTTTTTTGAGCGCAATACGCAGGGTTGCCAGATAGACTTTCTCGAGCCAAACGAGAAAGACGGTTTGAAACCATCGGGCAAAACGGTTGAGAAACAACAGGTTCGCCAGACCTATCAAGGCAAAGATAACCAACAGGCTGCCCGGGGTATTCTTTCCCGTCACAAAGAACGGCACCGATAGCAACAGCATAGCACCGGCTATGATAAGCGATTTCTTCTGGTTGGGCTTCTCGGTGGGGTCTTCATTTTTGAAAAAGCGCTGCATGATTACCGGAACGAGCACCAGTGCTGTAAATAGCGAGGATGTTAAGGTAATGATAAGCGTCATGGGCAGGTATTTCATAAACTCGCCGATGATGCTCTGCCAGAACAGCAGCGGGAAGAATGCCGCCAGGGTGGTGGCTGTGGAGGAAATGATCGGGACAGCGATTTCGCCCACTGCTTCGCGTGCGGCTTCGCCAATGGGCTTGCCCTGCTCTACAAAGCGGTAAACGTTTTCGACAACCACAATTGCGTTATCGACAAGCATACCGAGTGCGAGAATAAGACTGAAAAGGACAATCATATTCACCTGATAATCAAGCATTCCCATGACCACGAATGAAATGAACATGGATAGGGGAATGCTAATGCCTACAAAAACGGCATTGCGCGTACCCATGAAAAAGAACAGCACGAACACCACAAAGATGATCCCCATGATCATGCTGTTTTCAAGGTTGCTCAGCTGCAGTTTGATCTGTTCGCTCTGGTCGTTGGTGATGGTAAGCCTTAGGTTTTGCGGCAGCAGGTTTTCGTTGCGCGCCTTATCGATGAGCCTGAAAATTTTACTGGTGGCGTCGAGTAGGTTTTCGCCGCTCTTTTTCACTACCTGAAGGCTTACCACCGGCTGGTGGTCGAGGCGGGCAAAGCTGGTGGGGTCTTCGAAGGCAAATTCCACATCGGCCACATCGCGCAGGTAAACGATATGCTGATCTTCGTGTTTGATGATGATATTGGCAATTTCGCGCACATCGGTAAACTCGCCGCTGATGCGCAGGGCACGGCGAACGCTGCCGGTGAGTATTTCACCACCCGACATGGCCAGGTTTTCGTTTTTTATGGCCGATTCGATGTCGTTGAAACTCAGATCAACGGCCTGAAGTTTGTAAGGGTCGACCATCACTTTCACCTCGCGTTCGGTGATGCCGGTGATTTCCACCTTGGAGATTTCCGACAGGGCTTCGATTTCGTCTTCAAGCAGCTCGGCAAAGTTTTTTAGCTCGTTGATGCTGAAATCGCCCGAGAGGTTGATGTTGATGATAGGAAATTCCGAAAAGTCGATGTCCGAAACCATAGGGTCGTCCATCAGGTTGTCGGGAAGGTTGCTTTTGGCTTTGTCCACGGCATCCTTCACATCCTGAAGTGCGGTTTTGATGTCGATATCGGTATTGAACTCCACGAAGATGCTTGATGCATCCTGACTCGAAAGTGAGGTCATTTTTTTGATTCCTTTCACCGATTCGATCTCTTTTTCCAGCTCGCGGGTAATGAGGTTTTCGATGTCGAGCGGCGGGTTGCCGGGGTAGATGGTTTGCACCATCACCGTGGGGATGACGATATCGGGGAACAGCTCTTTTGGCAATGAACGGTAGGTGTAGAAACCAAAGGCTCCCAGAATCAGGATGAGCAGGAATATGGTGTTGGCATTTTTCAATGCCCATGTGGTTGGCCCAAAATTACGTTTGAGCTGGTCGTTGGTGTTTTCCATGACGATTGTTTTTAGCTGGCCAACTGACTAACTGCGCGCACAATGGTGCCGTCGCTCACACGGTTAAATCCCTGCACTATGATTTGCTCACCGGCGTTCAGGCCTTCCGAAATGCGGCTTGTGTCGAGGTAAAGCCTGTCGGTGGTGATATAGCGCTTACGGGCCACGAGCTGTCCGTTTTCGTTTGCGGCCACATAAAGGTATTTGCCCTTGAGGTCTTCGCGGATCAATTTCGACGGAACGATGATGCTGTTTTCGGCCGTGAAGTCGTTGATGTCGATGATGGCCACCATATTGGGTTTGAGCAAGTTGTTGGGGTTATCGACCTGCACTTCTATTTCGAAAGTGCGGTTGTTTTTGTTTACCACATTTCCCACACGGGTAATTGAGGTGTTGATGATCATGTCGGGGTAGGCCGAAAAGCGAAGCTGAACGGGTTCTTTTACCCTGATGGCGCCGGCGTGGCTTTCGGAGATGTCGGCTTTCACCAGCAACGGATTGAGGCTCACCACATACATCAGCTGCATGCCCGGCATGGCCAGTTCGCCTTTTTTCTGCTGAATTTTTTCTACAACACCGTCGATAGGCGAACGTACAATGGCCATATCGAGTTGTGCTTCAAGGGTTTTCAGCCTGTCTTCGAGTGCGCTCAGGTTGTTTTTGGCCTGCAAGTATTGCATTTCGGAACCGATTTTTTGTTCCCAAAGCCGTTTCTGGCGCTCAAACACATCGCGGGCCAGCTGAAGCTGTGTTTTTACTTCGGCCATATTGCCCGAAATGACATCGGTATTAAGCCTTGCCAACACCTGACCGCGCGATACGCCTTGCCCCTCCGAAACGGTAATTTCTCTAATCTGACCGCTCATTTCGGGACTGATGAAGGCTTCGCGAATGGGGGTTACGGTGCCGCTGGCCTGAAAGAAGTGCCTGAAAACGGCTGGTTCAATCGTTTCGAGCACTACGGGCACATCTGTTGTCCGGGTTTCGAGATCGCCCGATTGTTTCAACGCCTCAATTTTGGCGCTTAGCTCGGCCTGTTGTTTAAGGTATTGCTCAAGTTGTTTTTCGGTATCGCGTCCGGGGTTTCCCTTTCCGCACGAAATAAGCAGGGCCGAAACCGAAAGAATTGCGATTAATAGATTGTATTTCATTGGTTATTAAATGTTTGTTGCTATAAAATCAGGATAATTCGTTTTGATAAACTGCAATCCGGCTTCCGAAAGGATACCGAAAAGATGGTAGCGATAGGTTTCGATGAAGAAGGCCTCGCTGTAAAGTTCCTCTGCCGAAACAAGGTCGGTATGCATGAGGTTTTCCATGCGAAGCACAAAAAGTTTCGCTATGATGTTTTCATTCAGATTGTTGCGGTAAAGGCCTTCGGTTTTTCCTTTGGTCAGGTTGTTGAGCATAATCTCGTGCATCTGAGTGCGGGTGCGGTAGCGAAGTTTTTTATAGATCTGAGGAAAATGCCGTTGAAGGTCGAACTCAAGAACAGGGTTGTGATTGCGTACAGTGGTACTGGCATGACGGTAGAGCGCAAACATTTCGTCGATAGCATTGAGGTTTTGTTGTTCAATGCTTTTCATCGAGCAATAATCGGTTTCCAGAAGATGATTCAGCGCATCCTCTACTAACTGGGTTTTGTCGCTAAAGTGCTGATATAAGGTCTTTTTCGACATGCCCATGTGACGGGCCAGATCGTCCATGTTCACGCTTTTGATACCATAGCGCTGAAAAACGCCCAGTGCCTGCACAATGATTTCGTTGGTGCGATTATCGTTGTTCATGGTGTATTCGAAGGATTTGCAAGCATTTTTTCGAGCTCGGTTGCCTTGCTCATCATATCCAGCGTGGCATTAATGTATTGGGTTTGAGCATTTAAAAACTGGTTATGTGTGTTCAGAACATCAAGACTTGATGCAAGGCCTTCGGTGTATTTGATGCTGGTGCGGCGATAGATTTTCTCGGCGGTGGCTTTGTTGCGACGGGTGTTTTCCACGGTTAAGAGCGCATTGCCAAAGGCGTTGCGGGAGGTTTGGTATTGCAGGCCAAGATTGTTACGCAGCGATTGCTCAGCTACCTGCATGGCATCGAGGTTGAGCTGGGCCTGACGCACACGCGCAGCCCTTTCGCCGCTGCTCCACAAAGGAATATTAAGCGAAACGCCCCATACCGAACTGAAAAACCAGCGGCCTTTGCTGTCGAAAAAGTCCCACTCCTGACGCTGGGCATTGGTTTGTGCATTGAGGAAGGCAGAAAGGGTGGGAAGGTAGGCGCTTTTTTCGAGCTTCAGTCTCAAATCTGCCAAATGTTGTTGATTTTTAATCAATAGAAAATCAATGTTATTGTTCACGTTAAAAGTGCTGGCTGTAAGTTGTTCTCCAGCAAAAACGGATGCAAGGTCATCCAGCTTATCGGTAAGTTGGATTTGGGTATTGGGATCGATGCCAAGATGAAACTTGAGCAGATTCTCGGCCAGTTTCACCTGGCTGAGCACATTGTTGCGGGCAGTTTCCAGTTCGTCCACCATAAGCAGCAACTGGTCGAGATCGGTTTCCTCGCCAAAGCCGTTTTCGACAATTGAACGGGTTTGGCCAGACAGTTTTTTTGTTATCAAAAGGGTTGAGTCAACTACCTTGAGGTTTTCGTAAGTTGCAAGCACCAACACATAGGCATCCTTAATAGTCTTTGTTACCTCAATGTTGGATTTCACGAAGTTTTGCTCGCTTTGGCGAAGGAAAGCCTGCGACGACTGCAGGGCAACAATGTAGCTTCCGCTAAACAGCAACTGGTTGAGTGTGAGCCCTGCAGCACTGCTGTAGCGTGTGCCAAAACGCACAGCCACGGGCTCGTCCTGACCCAGAAAAGCGCCGGGCAGCAGGGTGGTGGGCAGGCTGATGTTGTCGTTGTAGCTCAGGTTGGCGCTCATCTGTGGCAAGCCAGTGGCGGTGGTTTCACGCACTTTTTGGCGTGCCGATTCCACTTCGATGCGCGCCGTCTGCAGGCTGTAGTTGTGCTTTAATCCCAGCTCCAGTGCTTTCCCGAGGCTGAGACTCAGAGGCTCCTGAGCCTTTGCCAGCCCCGCAAGCAACAGGACGGAAAGGAACGATAAAATGGTTTTTGAAAATGACATGACTATCGTTGTTGAATGTGTTTTGTGATTTTGCCCATTAAACACTTCGGAAACCGAAAATGTTCTCAAAGTTTCCTGGGTTTAGGTTAACAAATGTTAACCGATGTTTTATCCTTTCAAAAAGCCTGATAAAATCAGATGCCCCATAATTTGTAATCAACCTAAATATCTTTATAATGAGCTGTAATACAGGCAAATAAATCCAGTTTTCAATTCGTTTTTCCAGCCCGGCGCTACTGCAATGCGCTGACGGGTTTTGCCGGCTTGAGCAAAAAACATAATATTGCATACCTAGCCAAAAACCAGAATACCATGCTGAAGCAACTGCTCTTTGGCCTTTCGCTGCTGATTACCTTGGGTGTATTTGCCTACACCATGCGAAGGCTGTTTTATAACTTCCGTTTTACAAGGCCTAAAAAACTAAGCGATTTCGGCAAACGCCTGAAGATTACTTTCGAAGTGGCCATTCTCCAGACCAAGATTTTGCGCTTTCCTTTTGCAGGATTACTTCATGCCTTAGTTTTCTGGGGGTTTAT
>DAIOUP010000076.1:0-7672 GCA_036759465.1 Bacteroidales bacterium | reverse complement strand
ACTTTGGCAGTAAACCAGATAGTTGAGTACGCTTTTGCCAATTTTGGGATCAACCGCATTTTTGCCCGCCCTTTCGGAACAAATCGTTCCTCGCAACGGGTGCTCGAAAAGAACGGCTTTATTCTTGAAGCTCATTTTAAAGAAACGTTGATCAAAAATGGTGCCTTGCAGGATGAACTCATTTACGCCATCCGAAGAGCAAAACCCTAAGTTTCGTTGAAGGGCTGGCGCCATTCGCATGGCTTAAAAACCCTAAAATCAGTTTTTTGCGGACTGGGATATTGGATAGCCAAAGTGGTTTTTCATTTTTTTAGTACGGCGCGCGTTGATGCTGCCGGCCAATCGCCTTACTTTTGCCGGCCAACGACGGTTTGATGAAACATACACTGCTTGCCTTGGTTTTTATTCTCTCCTGTGTGTTATCGGCCTGTAATCGCCCTGAGCCGCCTGTAGAGAGTTTGCAGCGTTACCGCATTATGCCGGCCACGGACATTTACAAAAACCTTGAACAGCGGCTTATCCGCGAGCGCTACCGTCAGCTCGACAGCCTTTTCGAAAAACTACACCGCAATGAAGGGCTCAACGGGGTTGTGCTTTACGCTGAAAAGGGAAGGTTGATTTACGAAAAAGCTTTTGGCTACGAAGATCCACAGCGCAAGCGTGGGCCGCTTACCCCTGGCAGCCTCTTCGAGCTGGCATCGGTTTCCAAACAATTTACAGCCACGGCAGTATTGATGCTTTACGAACAGGGCCTGGTGGATCTGGATACCGATATCAGGCAGTATATAAAAGAGTGGCCCTATACTGGGGTCACCGTCCGGCACCTGCTCACACACAGATCGGGCATGCCGCGTTACGAGTATGTTGCTGATGAATTCTGGCCCGACAAGAGCAAGCCGTTGACCAACGAGCGCATGATTCGCCTATTTGCGAGCCACAGACCCGCGCCCTTCTTTCCTCCCGGCAACGGTTTCAACTATTGTAATACCAATTATGCACTGCTGGCCAGCATTGTTGAGCGCGTGAGCGGCTTGCCCTTCGATGTGTATATGCGCGAAAGGTTGTTCGGGCCCGCACGGATGTATAAGGCGGGCATATACCGTGTGCCTTCCGAAGAGCAGCTCGTCGAATTCAGGCAGGATGTGGTGCCTGGCTACGATGTACGACGTAGAGGTTTTCAGCGCGTACCCGAGGATTTCCTCAATGGCGTGATGGGCGATAAAATCATGCACGCCACCGCCCGCGACCTTTATCAGTTTCATGTAGCGATGGGCAACGGAATACTGCTCAAGCCCGAAACACTTCAGCAAGCTTACAGCCCAGGTAGCCCCAAACGCCGAATCAGCGACAACTATGGCTTTGGCTGGCGCATCAAGGCCGGTGCCGACAGCACGGTATATCACTACGGCTGGTGGAAAGGTTTTCGCACCTATTTCCTGCGCGACCTAAAAAACGACCGGGTGATGATTGTGCTTACCAATAAATCGTCAGGCCCTGGTTCAAATTACTACTGGCGCGTAATCGAAGATATGCGTGTGGTGTTTCCCGATGCCAGCGCCAACCACAGCCAGTTCTGGCGCGAGTGGAGGTAGTGAGGCGGGGTTTCAGGGCGTTTGTTGCCGGGTTGCTGGTTACGGAAACTTTAAAATTCAAGATTTGAAGATTTGATATTACGAAAATCCAGACCTGCCCTGGCGGATTCAAATATCTGAAGAACAAGCAATTAATTTCAAGTTTCGATCCGCTTAAGGCGTGGTCGCATGATTTTCGAAAGTATTTTTTGGGATACAAATAAGGCAGCAGGTACCGGTTGCTTAAACCAGCCTTTTGCAGGAAATAAAAAGTATGGTCGCTTATTCGTTCACCACCAGCTTAAAGCCAACGCCGTGCACGTTCATAAGTTCCACATTGGGGTCGGGCTTGAAGTATTTGCGCAGCTTGGTGATGTAAACATCCATCGAGCGGGCATTGAAATAGCTGTCGTCGTACCAGATTTTGTTGAGGGCCACCGACCGGTCGAGCACACGGTTCATGTTTTCGCAAAGCAGACGTAGCAGTTCCGATTCTTTTGAGGTGAGCTTGCTTTCCTCGCCATTGTCGAGGGTGAGCAGCTGCCGGTTGTAGTCGAAGGTTAACCGCCCCACCTTGAAAACGGTGGGCTTTACGGTATCTTCGGCTGAGCGGCGGATGATGGCCTTGATGCGCAGCAGCAGCTCTTCCATGCTGAAGGGCTTGGTCATATAGTCGTCGGCCCCCAGCTCAAAACCTTTGAGTTTGTCTTCCTGAAGGGCTTTAGCCGTAAGAAAGAGCATGGGCACTTTTTTGTCCATTTTCCTGATCTCGGCTGCCAGGGTAAAACCATCCATCACGGGCATCATCACATCGAGAATGCAGAAATTGAAGTCGTCGCGCTTGAATTTTTCGAGGGCTTCGCTGCCATCGCTGCACAGCGTGGTGGGCAGACCTTTGGCATCGAGGTAGGCCTTCAGAATGGTGCCAAGGTTTTTGTCGTCTTCGGCGAGCAGCACTTTGATCTGGTTTTCCATGACTTCGGGTATTATGAATGAAACAATGGTAATCTGATGTAAAAAGTTGATCCTTTCTTTAGTTCGCTGTTCACACCCACCATGCCGCCAAGCTTTTCGGCAACGGCTTTCACATAACTCAGTCCAAGGCCAAAGCCTTTTACATTGTGCACATTGCCGGTAGGAACACGGTAAAGTTTTTCAAAAATACGTTTTTGATTCGATTTGCTGATGCCAATGCCGTTGTCCTGCACGCTGATTTCAACGGCATTCGGGATGTTGCGGCTACGCACCACCACCTGCGGGGCTTCTTCGGTATACTTAAGCGCATTATCAAGCAGGTTGAGCATCAGATTGGTAAGGTGCACCTTGTCGCCCAAAACTTCGGTATTATCGGCCTTGAGCTCCATGAAGATATGGCCGTTGCGCGATTTGGCCATCAGCTGTTTGCTGGCTACGGCCTGACGAAGCACTTCGTGCAGATCAATCCTGTCCTTGCGCAGCGTGAGCTCGCCTTTTTCCATAACCGCCGATTGGAGCACCTGTTCGGCCATGGCGCCAAGGCGCTTGTTTTCCTCGTCGATCATGTTGATATAGACGTTGTAGAGGGCCTCCGATTTTTGTATGTCGTTGTCCCTGAGCGCTTCACACGCAAGTGCAATGGTCGATATGGGCGTCTTGAATTCGTGCGTCATATTGTTCACGAAATCGTTTTTCATTTCCGAAAGCTGCTTCTGCCTGAAGATGGTGAAGATGGTTGAGGCAAAGGCCAAAATGATGATAACCACAAAAATACCAGAGAGCACAAAAAGGTCGCTGAGCTGGCCTATGATGAATCGTTTTTCGTTAGGGAAGTATATCAGTAGCTTATCTGCATACTGGCTCGGAGTGATGGTGGGATACATATCGAAAGCGAAGGCTTCCTCAAGGAGTTTTTGCGGATAACGTCCGGTTTTTTGAAACAACAAGGCATTGCGTGTGGGGCTGTATATGCCCAGCTCGTATTCGGTGTCGATGCCGCTGCGTCTGAGTTCGGCTTTCACGAGCGAGTCGATGCGCACCGGCTCAGCAGATCTGCCTCCTTTTTCTTCCGAATAGCCCAGCATCATATCCTGAAGCATTTCCTGTGCAATGAGCACCCGGCGCATAAAATTGCTGTATTCCTCGGCGGTCATGGGTTGCTGCAGTTCTTCCATCATGCTTTTGCTGATCGAATCGTAGGCCGACATGATGCCCGAGCGCCGGCTCATCACACTCATGTGATGTTCATACTGCCGCTTGAGTTCTTCCTTTTCGAGCCGCATGACCACCTGCTGCATCACCTGGTTCACGTCGCGCACAAAGGTGGCCTCCTTCACCTTAACAGCCTCGCCTACAAGGTAAAGTTGAATGCCCAACATTCCGAGCAGGGCTACCGTCATCGACACAATAATGAATACAATCAACTTACGGTTCATGACGCAAAAGTATTCATCTATTGGCTGAAAAACAGATAGTTAACATATCTTAACAAGCATTAGCGTTCCTTAACAAGCCGGCGTGGCAAGCGCTGTTATTTTTGCAATGTAGCTCAACAAAACAAAAGGATAGCTGCAGTAAACACTTCACTATCATTGTGCGTTGAAGGTTTTCATAAATTTTGGTTTTTGGTTCGGAGAAACAGTCGCACTCAGCGGCTGTTTCTTTTTTTGTCAGATGCCTTGGAGGGGTTTGTGCCGGCAGACAAATTTCCAATACTTTTGCCCTATACCAAAATTTTTACAACATGCTGCAAATCAAGCTCGATCTCGAACAGGTTTACGGATTTATCCCAAGAGAGAATATTTTGTCATTCGAAAAGCCGGTGGCAAGTGCCTACCGACACATCTACCATAAAACCGGTCCGGGCAACGATTTTCTCGGATGGGTCGACCTGCCTTCGGGCATTTCCGACGAATTTACAGCCCAAATTACCGACCATGCAGCCGAACTACAATCCAAATCGGGAGTTTTTGTGGTGGTTGGTATTGGCGGTTCCTACCTCGGAGCGAGGGCAGTCATCGAAGCCTTGCAGCATCATTTTGCCCCCATGGGCTTTACAGGCGGAAAACCACTCGTGGTTTATGCCGGACAAAACATCAGCGAAGACTATATGACCGACCTGCTCGGCCTGCTCGATCGTAATGACTACAGCATGGCGGTGATTTCGAAAAGTGGCACCACCACCGAGCCGGCCATCGCCTTTCGCATACTCAAAGCCCATATTGAAAAGAAATACGGGCTTGCAGAAGCACGCAATCGCATTGTGGCCATCACCGACAAAAGCCGAGGAGCGCTCAAGCAACTGGCCGACAGCGAAGGCTATGCCAGCTATGTGGTGCCCGACGATGTAGGTGGCCGCTACTCGGTGCTCACGCCTGTGGGTTTGCTGCCCATTGCTGTGGCCGGTGCCGACATCAAGGCGCTGGTCGAAGGCGCCCGCATGGTGGAAAACTACAGTCGTGCGGCAAGCAACATACACGGCAATCCCATCGCCATGTATGCAGCCACCCGACAGGCCCTATACCAGGCCGGCAAAACTGTGGAGGTGATGGTCAACTACGAACCCCGCCTTTTCTATTTTACTGAATGGTTCAAGCAGCTTTACGGCGAAAGCGAAGGCAAAGAGAACAAGGGGATTTTTCCTGCCGGCGTCGGCTTTACAACCGATCTGCACTCGCTGGGGCAATATATTCAGGAAGGCCTGCGTATGATGTTCGAAACCATCGTCACGGTCGATAAACCCAACAGCCAGCTCGCCGTTCCCGATGCCGACAACGATCTCGACCAGCTCAATTACATCGCCGGCAAGCGTCTGCACGAAGTGAACCGCATGGCCGAACTGGGCACCATCCTTGCCCATGTGGACGGAGGCGTGCCCAACATACGCATACGAATTCCTGAAATCAATGCCTACAACCTCGGTCAGCTCATTTATTTCTTCGAAATGGGTTGCGCACTGAGCGGCTATATGCTTGGTGTTAATCCCTTCGACCAGCCCGGCGTGGAGGCCTACAAAAAGAATATGTTTGCCCTGCTTGGCAAAAAAGGTTTCGAAGAGCAGACGGCCACGCTGCGCAAGAGGCTGGGCATATGATTGCTTTGCGTTTCATATTCCGGATTTTCCATTTTCTGATCTTTCTGCTTGTTGCCGGTCAGTGCTTTCAATCCTGTTCGTCAAAACCCGAACCCATGACGCAGCATCCGCATTTCCTGCCCGGATTGTGGGAAAGCACGGGCAGCATCAGGCTTTATGAGGAATGGTGGATCATCGACGACAGCACTCTTATGGGTAAGTCGTTCAGCATCAATAGCAACGATACCCTAATGCTCGAAACCATGGAGCTCAGGCAAAGGAGAGGAAATTGGATTTATCAGGCTTTGGTTGCCGGTCAGAACAAGGGGAAAACTGTCCGGTTTCCGATGACAGACGCAAAAGAAGCCATGGTTTTCGAAAATGCGGGGCACGACTACCCCAACCGCATCATCTACAAGCTCGAGGCTGATACCTTACTTTATGCCCGCATCGAAAATTTGGCCGGAAACAAAGCCAAAGAATTCAGGTTCAGAAAGATTGGTTGTACGCGGCTTTAGTTCCGCATTTATTCCCGGATGTTAATGGACGAATTTCGTTTTCTTGATTTGGTAAAACGCCGTCAGAGCGTCAGAAAATACGATGCCAGGGCAGTTGAAGACGAAAAGCTCCGGCTTTGCCTCGAGGCAGCCCTTCTGGCCCCTTCGGCCAGCAATTCGCAGCCCTGGACCTTTGTGGTGGCCACAGAGCCTGATCTGGTCAAATCGTTGGGCGAAGCCTGCCGCGGTCCGCTGGGCACGTTCAACCGGTTTGCCGCCACATCACCGGTTATTGTGACCATTGTACTCGAAAAACCAAAGGTGATCACCGAAATGGGCGGAAGGGTAAAAAACAAGGAGTACCCGCTTATCGACATTGGCATAGCCGCCGAGCATTTTTGCCTTCAGGCCGAAGCACTTGGCCTGGGCACCTGCATGATCGGCTGGTTCGACGAAGGCAAGGTGAAAACTTTGCAAAACATTCCGGAAAACAAAACCATTGGCTTGCTCATCACCCTTGGCTATGCACCTGCGGAGTATCCCCTCAGACAAAAAGTGCGCAAAAGCTTTAATGAAGTTGTATCGTTCAACAAGTATTCCGGTAAATAACCAGGATGAGTTTTAGCATTGCTTGATTGTTTTAAACAAGGATAATCAGTGCTTTTATTCGTGTTTTATTGCTTGGGGCTACTGTTGTGATTAGCTTTGCATGGCGCATCAACTCCTCTGACAATCAAAGGTTTTGATCGTTAGATAAAGCTTTTTGTCGAACCTAATCAGAACACGATGGAAACTTCAGCTCAAAGCGATTCAATCTGCTGTCCGAAGTTTAACCCTGAACCTTGGGAAGTAATTTTGCACCAGTGGGAGAACAAACCTTTCATCAAGGACAAAGTGGTCACATTCTTCTACATGCCGCTAAACTTTGGCGGTGTAATGCGGCGTCTTGACAAGCTAACACGTGCTGCCGGGGCCACAGTGCCTGATTCTTTATGCCTTTCGGACCACAGAAGCGTTTTTGCAATGGACCTTTACCTTGCCACCGACAAGCCCGTTGATGGCGCACAAAACACAACGCTGAGCGGAAAAATGTTCAGCAAGGTATATGAGGGCCCATTTAAAGATTCTGGAAAGTGGATGGCCGATTTCAGGCATACCCTGGCTGAAAAGGGATACAAGGAAAACAAGATTTACAGCTGGTATACCACCTGCCCCAAATGCGCTAAAAAGTATGGCAGGAATTACGTGGTGATGCTGGCCAGCACTGGGTAGGCGTAAATTAAGGAAGAAGAGCAACGGAAAAGGATATGCCCCGAGCCTGCCGAAGGGGCAAAAGAGCCAAGAGCTAACGTTTTGCGGCTTGGCGTAGTGGCGGATTTTTAGCACAAAAGTTCAATCGAAGAACTACACTTGAACCTACCACAAAACTGTCATACGAAGCACTGCACCCGCCATTACGCCAAACCGCTGTGCCTGTTGCACAACTCCATTTTTTCCATACTCCAAAGCTATGAAAAGCTTCTGAAAAATTAGCTGAAATTGGCAATTTTTTTGGC
>DAIOUP010000075.1:0-7733 GCA_036759465.1 Bacteroidales bacterium | reverse complement strand
CGGTAAGTACAAGCGTATCCGTTATAAGGGTATTGTCTGCGACCGTTGCGGTGTGGAAGTAACCGAAAAAAAGGTTCGCCGCGAACGCATGGGACACATTCAGCTGGTGGTGCCTGTAGCACATATTTGGTTTTTCCGCTCCTTGCCCAACAAGATTGGCGCACTGCTGGGTATGCCCACCAAAAAGCTCGACATGATTATTTATTACGAGCGTTATGTGGTGATTCAGCCCGGAATCAAAAAAGGACAGCTCGAAACAATGGACCTGCTCACCGAAGAGGAATATCTGGACATTGTTGACAGCCTTCCTGCTGATAATCAACATCTTCCGGAAAGCGATCCCAATAAGTTTATTGCAAAGATGGGCGCCGAAGCCATGCATGACCTGCTAACAAGGCTCGATCTGGATCAGGTTTCCTACGAACTGCGTCACAAAGCTAACAGCGAAACCTCGCAGCAACGTAAGCAGGAAGCGCTGAAACGCCTTCAGGTGTTTGAGGCTTTCCGTGATGCACGCAACCGGATTGAGAACAAGGCAGAATGGATGATCGTTAAGGTCGTACCAGTAATTCCGCCCGAACTGCGTCCTCTGGTGCCGCTCGATGGCGGCCGTTTTGCCACCTCCGACCTCAACGACCTTTACAGAAGGGTTATCATCCGCAATAACCGTCTTAAGAGACTTATCGAGATCAAGGCTCCCGATGTGATTATGCGTAACGAAAAACGCATGCTTCAGGAAGCCGTCGACTCATTGTTCGACAACTCCCGTAAGGCCAGCGCCGTTAAAACCGAGTCGAATCGACCGCTTAAATCGCTCAGCGACAGCCTCAAGGGCAAGCAGGGACGCTTCCGTCAAAACCTGCTCGGTAAACGCGTCGACTATTCAGGTCGTTCGGTCATCGTGGTTGGTCCGGAGCTCAACCTCAACGAATGCGGTATCCCAAAGGATATGGCTTCGGAGCTCTTCAAGCCTTTTATTATCCGCAAGATGCTCGAAAGGGGCATTGTTAAGACAGTAAAGTCGGCCAAGAAGATCGTAGATCGTAAGGACCCCGTAGTTTGGGACATTCTAGAAAATATCCTCAAAGGCCATCCTGTTCTCCTCAACCGCGCCCCTACCCTTCACCGTCTTGGTATCCAGGCTTTTCAGCCCAAACTGGTGGAAGGCAAAGCCATCCAGCTCCACCCACTCGTTTGTACGGCTTTCAATGCCGACTTCGACGGTGACCAGATGGCCGTTCACGTTCCGCTCGGAAATGCAGCCATCCTCGAAGCCCAAATTTTGATGCTGGCCTCGCACAATATTCTCAACCCGGCAAATGGTGCGCCCATCACCGTTCCCTCGCAGGACATGGTGCTCGGACTTTACTATATCACCAAAGCCAGAAAAAGTACCGAAAGCAAGCCTGTGAAAGGTGAGGGCAAGCGCTTCTATTCGCCTGAAGAGGTGATCATTGCCTACAATGAGCGAAGGGTTGACCTGCACGCCATTATCCATGTAAAAGTCAAGGTACGCGAAGGCAAAGAACTCGTTTACAAGGTCATTGAGACCACTGTTGGACGCGTGCTTTTCAACGAAGTGGTGCCCGAGGGCTTTGGTTACATCAACCAGCTGCTTACCAAGAAATCGCTCCGCGACATTATCGGCGAGATGGTACGAAAGCTCGGCACAGCCGCTACAGCAAAGTTCCTCGACGATATCAAAAACCTTGGCTTCCAGATGGCCTACAAAGGCGGCCTCTCGTTCAATCTTGGCAATGTAAAAGTGCCGGATGTGAAAGAAGAGCTGATCCGTCAGGCCAACGAGGAAGTTGAAGAAGTGCTTGCGAACTACAATATGGGTTTCATTACCTATAACGAGCGCTACAACCAGATAATCGACATCTGGACACATACCAACTCACGCCTCACCAACACCGTGATGCAGCTGCTTTCGAACGACGATCAGGGCTTCAACCCCGTGTATATGATGCTCGATTCGGGCGCCCGCGGTTCGAAGGAACAGATTCGTCAGCTCTCCGGGATGCGCGGTCTGATGGCCAAGCCTCAGAAGTCGGGAGCAACAGGCGGTGAAATCATCGAAAACCCCATTCTTTCAAACTTCAAGGAAGGTCTGTCGGTTCTCGAGTACTTTATTTCGACACACGGTGCACGCAAGGGTCTTGCCGATACGGCGCTTAAAACAGCCGACGCCGGTTACCTGACGCGACGTCTTGTCGACGTGGCACAGGACGTTGTGATTACGGAAAAAGACTGCGGCACTTTGCGCGGACTCACCATCTCTGGCCTCAAGAAAAACGAGGAAATTGTAGAAAGCCTGTTCGACCGTATCCTTGGTCGTGTGGCCCTGCACGATGTTTACCATCCTCAGACGGGAGAGCTCATTGTTGCCGGTGGCGAGGAGATTACGGAAGACATTGCCGCAGTGATTGAAAACTCGCCTATCGAAGGCGTGGAAATCCGTTCGGTGCTCACCTGCGAGTCGAAGCAGGGTGTTTGCGCCAAATGTTACGGACGCAATCTCGCTTCCGGACAAATGGTTCAAAAAGGTGAAGCCGTGGGCGTTATTGCTGCTCAGAGTATCGGTGAGCCTGGTACACAGCTCACCCTGCGTACATTCCACGTGGGTGGTGCCGCTGCCAACATTGCAATCCTCTCGAAAATTGAAGCCAAGTACGACGGTATGCTCGAAATTGACGAGCTCCGCGCCGTGGCCAGCGAAAAAGATGGTAAGGGAACACAGATCGTATTGGGTCGTTCGGCCGAAATGCGTATCCTCGACCAGCGTACAGGCATCGTGCTCACCTCGGGTAATATTCCCTATGGCGCTAACCTTTATGTAAAACATGGCCAGGAAGTGAAAAAAGGCGAGCTGATTGCCGACTGGGATCCTTACAACGCAGTTATTCTCTCGGAGTATGAAGGTAAAGTGAGCTTTGAAAACATCCTCGAAGGTGTCACCTTCAGGGTGGAATCGGACGAGCAAACCGGTTACAACGAGAAAGTGATCATAGAAAGCCGCCATAAAACGAAAAACCCTGCCATCAAGATCCTCGACAAAGACAATGTATTGATCAAGACCTACGATATGCCTGTTGGCGCCCACATCGTGGTTGAAGACGGCGATCAGGTGAAGGCAGGTGGTATGCTGGTGAAGATTCCGAGAGCCATTGGCAAATCGGGCGATATCACCGGCGGTCTGCCGCGCGTTACTGAGCTTTTCGAAGCCCGTAACCCATCGGAGCCTGCCATCGTATCGGAAATTGACGGTGTTGTTTCGTTTGGTAAGAAGCTCAAGCGCGGAAACCGCGAAGTGATTGTGACCAGCAAAACCGGTGAAGAAAAAGTTTACCTGATTCCGACCACTAAGCAGATTCTTGCCCAGGAGAACGACTATGTAAAAGCAGGAACGCCTCTCTCGGAAGGCGCGATGACTCCGGCGGACATTCTGGCCATCAAAGGTCCTATGAAGGTTCAGGAATACATCGTAAACGAGGTTCAGGAGGTTTACCGTCTGCAGGGTGTGAAGATCAACGATAAGCACTTTGAAGTCATCGTACGTCAGATGATGCGTAAAGTTGAGGTGGAAGACCCGGGTGATACAAGATTCCTTGAAGGCGAATTGGTTAATAAAACCGACTTCCAGGAAGAAAACGACAGCATCTTCGGCAAGAAGGTTATAACCGAGGCAGGAGATTCGGAGACGCTTAAGCACGGCCAGATAATCACTGCCCGCAAGCTTCGCGACGAAAACTCCCTGCTCAAACGTAAGGACAAAAAGCTGGTTGAAGCTCGCGACGCTCGCCCCGCAACAGCCCGTCAGGTGTTGCAGGGTATCACGAGAGCCTCGCTGCAAACGAACAGCTTTATCTCGGCGGCATCCTTCCAAGAAACCACCAAGGTACTCACGCAGGCTGCTATCAACGCCAAGTCGGACGAATTGCTTGGCCTTAAGGAAAACGTGATTGTTGGCCATAAGATTCCGGCCGGAACTGGTCTGAAGGAATACGACGACATCATCGTTGGTTCGCGCGCTGAATATGAAGCCGTTATGGAAGCTGCCTCACGCTCGTTGAAAGTAGGCAACGAAAAATATCGTTAGCCCAACGCGCTGATTACTAATAAGACGCACCCGGTATTGGAGCAATTTGCGCCAGACCGGGTGCGTTGTTTTTGAAATACCTTACTTTTGCTCAAAATTCAATGTTAAATGAACGACAATAAAAATCAGATCAATATTGAGCTTAGCGAGGAAATCGCAGAAGGCGTTTATTCAAACCTTGCTATCATCACCCACTCTCAGTCGGAATTTGTGATTGATTTTGTGAAGCTTATGCCGGGCATACAGAAGGCTAAGGTGAAATCGCGCATCATACTCACGCCCGAACATGCCAAAAGGCTTTACAAAGCCCTGGCCGACAACATCAAGAAATTTGAGAGCGTAAACGGCGTAATCAAAGATGGGGGCGATCATATGCCTCCCTTCAACATGGGACCGACAGCTCAGGCCTGATGGTATTAAATCCTGATAAGTTGAGGTTCTTCTGACAGATAAATCAGATAGCCCTTTACATCAGCTTCTTCTATTTTACTGACAAGCTGCACATAATGCTTTAATTGTTCAAGGTGTGCAGTTTCGTGTTCACCGGTTTTGTATTCGATAATCATCCGGTTGTCGCCTACTTCAACGTAGCGGTCAACCCTATACATATTCCCGATGCCATCGGTGAATGAGTATTCGTTAAAAACATTCGCAGGTGGCTCGAAAACAGGTCTGAGTTCTGTTAGCTCAACGAGGGCCTTCAGGAACTTACTCAGCTGAAGCGACTCGTCGGAGGTGAAAGTGCCCTGCGCGGTTTCTTTTTTCACAACCGATTCTATGTCAGCCGAGTAAACAATTGATGACAGGACTTTGTGCACCCTGATGCCGAAAGATCTGGCCCTGGAATTCAACACTAGTATTTTAGTCGGGATAGCGCTCTTTCGGCCGGTCGTCATATTTTCGGCCACTAGCGAAGAAACGGCTTTTAATGTTGTTTTCCTTAACGGTGGAACTGCTTTTCCGAGGGAATATTCTGTTTTCTCATTGTCCCACATTTCATTTTGTTGCAAAAAACCCTTCATCATCCCCGTTATCCCTTTGGTCGCTTTCTGTGGAAACAAAAGATAAAGCCTTTCCTCGGCCCTTGTGTATGCCACATACGCGAGGTTGATGGTATCGAGTTCAGTTTTGTCCTGTTCATCCATATATGGCTCTTCAAAAGGTGTTTCCATCATTTTTTTTGAGGGTCTGAGTAGCACGCTGCTCAACGGAGGAATAAATCCCGGTTCCAAATCCACCCAAATTCTGCTATTCTTATTGCTTTGCGAAAAGAACTCAGCAAAGGGAACAATGACAACAGGAAACTCCAGACCTTTTGCCTTATGGACTGTCAGAACGCTTACCGCCTCTCTGTCGGCCGGCAGAACGATGTTCGTGGTCTTGAGCTCATCTTCCCAATGCCGTAAAAATGCAGGCAAACCTTCGCCTTCGACCATCTGATATTCCAGCACTAAATCGAGAAATGCCTGAAGGAAAGGGTCGTAGGGGTAATCCAGCCCAAGCGAATGAATAATGGATTCCGCCAGATCGTAGATGCTATGACTGCTTATTTTGTCCGAAAAATCAGCTTCGGTGAACATCGAAGCGGTCAGTTCATATCCAGGTTGAAACGCTTCGATACGCATTGCCGGATTCCGGCGCTGCGCGGCAAGTGAGGAAACAAGCTCGGCATTGAAAAGCTTGTCGACGCCCTCCGAAAGACTTCGCATGGCTGCGATAACGGCATTCACCGCGACCGAGCTGTTGAGCTGGAGCGATTCGGATGAGACGATTTTAATGCCTTCGGCAGTGAGCGCACGGGCAAGGGCGCGACATTCCTTGTTCTTTCTGCACAGAATGGCAATATCCTGAGGAGCGAAGCCTTCTGCAAAAAGCTCCTGAAGTCTTGTTACTAATCGCTGTGCGATCACTTCATCCTCTTTCATCTCATCCTGCGCTTCGATGAAACTGACGGAAACATAGCCCGCCTCCAATTGCCTGACAACATCTTGCCAGGCATCGGCATAAATAGGTTTAAATCGCTCAGGCAGTGCATCGGAAACGAATTGAAAGAAATGGTTGTTGAAGTCGATAATGCCGGCATACGACCTGAAATTGGAGCTTAGGTTGTAAAGCTTATAATGATTCTTCAGGGTAGAAGCATACTGTTTAATGTGCGGCAGTTCATCCGCTGGGTAAACTTCGGGGAGCCTTACAAAAAGCTCTGCCTCACCATTGCGCCAGCGATAGATGGCCTGTTTGGCATCGCCGACAATCAGACTCGTATGTCCACTTGAAAGACCATGTTCGATGAGCGGCAGGAAATTGCTCCATTGTAGTATCGAGGTGTCCTGAAATTCGTCGAGTAAAAAATGCTGGTAGCGCTCGCCCAGACGCTCATAAATGAAAGGAACCCCGCTTTCGGACAATAGGCCTGCCACGCGCTTGTTGAACTCCGAAATGTGCACAATCTGTTCCTCACTGATCATTTGCTCGGTTTCGCGATAAAGTTGCGAGGTTAGAGCCAGTGTATTCAGTCCGGGTATTATCATGCCCAAAAGGAATGCACGCATATATTTCTGCCGGCGCCATTGTGCAATATCCGCGAATGTTTGCCTTAAACCGGTCTCCAAACCAGCCGGCACCTTAGATCCTGCAGCCTTGCTGAAAATCTCCGCCGATTCGGCGAGTGCCTTATTAACATTGCTTTTTTCGAAAAAGGATTGATAATCTTTGGTTTCAACCAATTTAACCAATTGAATACCAATTCCATTCTTGCCATTCGCCATTGCTTCCGGCGAAACCCCGTATTTCGAGAGCAGGCTCAGTGCATTTTCGACATAGGCAAGCAACTCATTGACCAGTTTATGATATTCGGTTCGTAACGCAAGCCTGATATCGCTGAAGCTTTTATCATCAATAGCCGACAAGGCGGAGGCATGGCGGACAGAACGCTCGCTAAGCAATTCCATACAGAAATCTCGTATAATGAATTCGATATTATGGTTGTTCTGGTCATCCATACTCTCGATTAGGAAAACCAGAAGTTGATCGGTGAGCCTGGGGTCGATGCCCACCCGGTCGAAAAGCCTGTCGACAAGCCGACTGATGATCTCGCTGCTTTCCAGCACAAGTTCGAATTGAGTGGGTAAAGCCACATCGCGCGAGAAAGTCCGAACAAGGCGGTAAACGAAAGCATCGATGGTGCTAACAGAAAAATCGGCGTAGTTATGCAGAATCTGATGAAACACATTTGAAGCCTTGTCGCGAATTTGTTCATCAGTTCCATGTCCCGCAGTTTCCATGCGGTCAAGCAAAAGAGTTCGCAGTTTGATATCGGGATGCTGTTCGTCGGCCAACAGTTGTAAAAAATTCAAAATGCGCGACTTCATTTCGTTGGCCGCCTTATTGGTAAACGTGACTCCCAGAATGCTCCGGAAAGCGCCCGGCGAATCCAATGCAAGCGAGAGGTACTCGAGCGCGAGCGTAAAGGTTTTGCCCGAACCAGCCGACGAACGGTAAACCTTGAGCGTCATCGCCTCGATCGAATCAATTTAAACGATTGCTGTTTATCGCCATCGGCTACAACCATAAAAAACAAACCCTCTGCGCCATTGATCAATGCGGGCCAGCGGAACAAATGGTTTCTGCA
>DAIOUP010000074.1:0-7832 GCA_036759465.1 Bacteroidales bacterium | reverse complement strand
GAATTGTTATTTGATTTATATGATTAAAAAATACTTATATAAGACTTTGATAAACAGATATTTGAAATTTTACTCAATCTTATTTATTTAACCAAAATAAATTCATTGCTACTTTTCAGAGGGCAAGTGTTTGTTTGTTAATTGTCTAATAATTAAATCTTGAATGTTTGTGAAAATAAAATTTGAAATCATCATGCCAGTATCCAGCTAACCAAAATCATATTTACCATTGAGAAATAACAGCCTGATTATGGCAAGGGCTACTGAAAGCCCCCCACCACATGAAGGATCTCTCAAAGAGTGAAGATTCATATGGGACAAAAATGGGATCAATTGTGCTTATAATGTCAATTTTACAGCAAAGCATTGACGTCTAGAATTTTTAAGTTTGTTTGTTTTTCATTCCCAATGGTTGATGAGAACACCGGAAAGATATACGCGAATGGAAAATATAAACAAGGTAAGGCGAATCTGCAGCTAATTTGGAATTGAATTAAACCAGCGTCTGCTGGTGAGGCTACCTCATGGTTTAGCGCAGTTTATTGGTATCAGCAGTTTGGGCAAATGTGATATTTCCTCCTATATTAGCCGCCTCAAAACCTGCTGTGAGTTGAACCGATACTTGCTCATATTGCTTTGGTGCCTGGTGGTGTTTTCTGCGCAGGCCCAACAGCGCCTTGGCAGCAGTTGCCTGAAAGTGGAGTTGCCGGTGGTTGTGATGCGACAGCTTGAGCAGCAGATCAGCCTTCAGATTGTTTCCGACAGTGCTTTTGGCCGCTTCGAACATCAGATGGTTACCATCGTGGTCAATGGCAAACCGAGCGAAGTGGTTTTCGAGCGCAACAAGGCTTTGATTGCTTATGATTTTCCGCGCGACGAAACACTACGTATCGAGGCCGGTGAGTTTGTCTGGCAAAAGGATGTGACCCCCATACCCTTGTGGATGTCGGTGTTGCCACCGCTGGTTGCCATACTGCTTGCGCTTTTACTGCGCGAGGTATTTTTTGCTTTGTTCACCGGGATACTTTCCGGTACATTTCTCATGGCCTTTTATCAGGGCAACGGATTTTTTCCGGCCCTTGGCAAAGGTTTTTTGTCGGTCATGGATACCTACATCATGGCCTCGCTGCTCGATCGCGGGCATATGTCCATCATTGTCTTTTCGATGGTCATCGGCGGAATGGTACATCTGATCTCGAAAAACGGGGGCATGCAGGGTGTGGTCAACCGCCTGTCGGGGCTGGCGCGCAATGCCCGCATGGGTCAGTTTACGACATGGCTTTTGGGTGTGGTGATTTTTTTCGACGACTATGCCAATACCCTTGTTGTTGGCAATACGATGCGGCCGATGGCCGACAGGATGGGCATTTCGCGCGCCAAGCTGGCATACCTGGTCGATTCCACCGCTGCGCCTGTGGCTGCCATTGCCTTTGTGACCACATGGATTGGTGCCGAGTTGAGTTATATCCAGGCCGGCATCGATGCCATCGGTTTGCAAATGTCGGCCTACAGCGTATTTTTCAACTCGCTGGCCTACAGCTTTTATCCTTTTCTTACACTGGCCTTTCTGCTCATGATTGTGTTTTCGGGCAGGGAATACGGCCCCATGCTAGCTTCCGAAAGGGCTGCCCGCCTGAGCTGGCACAACAACATCGAACCCATTACGGAACAGATGCATTACAAGAAGCCTAGGGCAATCAATGCCGTGCTTCCGGTGGCGGTGATCATCTTCGGCACCCTTGCAGGGCTGCTCCACACCGGCTGGAGCGCCGAAGAGTGGGCGCGCACCGACCTGAACACCATGGAAAAGCTGTCGGACATCTTTGGCCGGGGCGATTCGTACACGGCCCTGCTCTGGTCGTCCATCTCGTCGCTGTTCACGGCCCTACTGCTCACACTGGTGCAGCGCATCATGAACCTCCGAACGGCTGTGGAGCACATTGTTGACGGTTTTCGCATCATGCTCACCGCCATCCTCATCCTCACCCTGGCCTGGTCGGTGGCTTTGGTGGCCGAGCACCTGCACACGGCCGATTTCATTGCGCATACCCTTATGCGGATTTCGTTTTCGCCCTATCTGATACCGGCCTTCACCTTTGTGATGGCGGCGCTGGTGGCTTTCAGCACAGGCACTTCGTGGGGCACCATGGCCATTTTGTATCCGCTCATCCTGCCGGCCAGTTGGATGCTCACCGAAGCCCATCCTGAGATTGATACCGCCCATGGGCTCACCATCTTCTACAGTGTGGTTTCGGCCGTGCTGGCCGGCTCGATCCTGGGCGACCACGTTTCGCCCATATCCGATACCACCATCCTGAGTTCCATCTCCAGCGGCTGCAACCACATTGAGCATGTGCGCACACAGATGCCCTATGCCCTTACGGTGGGCATGGTATCGCTACTGGTGGGAACCATTCCTGCAGCCTATGGCTTTGTTTCGCCCTGGTGGCTGATGCTGGCGGCTGGTGTAGTTTTGTTCCTACTTATCCGGCTGCTGGGCAAAAAGCTGCCGCAAACCATACAAGAGCCGTCATGAGCGTCTCCGTTGCCATAGCTTTGCTGATTTCGGGGGTGATTGTAGGTTTCATCAACACCCTGGCCGGAGGCGGTTCAGTCATCTCGCTTTCGCTGTTTATTTTTCTCGGATTGCCGGTGGATGTGGCCAATGGCACCAACCGCATTGCCATCGTGCTGCAAAACCTCAGCTCGGTGGGCACCTTCTGGCGTAATAAGCTTATCGATTTCAAGTATGCCAACAAGCTGGCCATACCTGCCGTGATTGGTTCAATCGCCGGAGCTCAGCTGGCCGTGGACATCGACAAAGCCCTCGTTGAGCGCATCTTTGCTGTGATGCTGGCGGTAGTGGCCGTTTTCATGTTCATCAATCCAAAACATTACCTGCACGGCCAGCCCGACAAACAAAATCAGCAAGTCAGCCCGCTGAGCATCTTTTTGTTTTTCCTCATTGGGCTTTATGGCGGTTTCATTCAGGTTGGTGTGGGTTATTTTCTGCTTGCCGCGCTGGTGATGGGGGCAGGCCTCGATCTGGTGAAAGCCAATGCCATCAAGGTGTGGATTGTGTTGCTTTATTCGCCGGTGGCACTAGCCGTTTTCATGGCCAACGGAGCTGTGCACTGGACCTATGGCCTGATGCACGGCATTGGCAACATAGGCGGTGCGGTGCTGGCCAGCCATCTGGCGGTGCATAAGGGCGTCAATTTTGTGCGCTGGGTGATCGTTGTGGTCATTGCCATCACCTCGGCCCAGCTGATGGGGCTCTACAATTTCAATGCGCTTATTGCCTGGCTGATGGGGTAAAAGCTGCCTGTTTCAGGTTCAGCTTGCCCCTCATTGCTTACCTTTGCAGCCCAAAAGACAGATAGTTATGACTTCTACCATCAGGGTACGCTTTGCGCCTAGTCCCACCGGCCCGCTGCACATGGGCGGGGTGCGCACGGCCCTTTACAACTACCTTTTTGCCAGCCAGCATGGTGGTACCATGATTCTGCGCATCGAAGACACCGACCAAACGCGCTATGTGCCCGGAGCTGAGGACTACATTGTGGAAGCCTTAGCCTGGTGTGGCATACACTTCGACGAAAGCCCTGCCAAAGGTGGTCCACACGCCCCCTACCGCCAAAGCGAGCGCAGAGAATTATACAAACAATATAGCGATCGGCTGATACAAAGCGGACATGCCTATTATGCCTTCGACACGCCCGAGGAACTGGAAGCCTTGCGCAAAGCCGCCGAGGCCAATAAAGAAACTTTTATCTACAATGCCGAAACCCGCAAAACGCTCCACAATAGCCTCAATATGAGCGCCGAAGAGGTTGAGGCCCTCATTGAGGCAGGAACGCCCTATGTGGTACGCTTCAGAATACCGGAGCACAGCGTGGTGGAAATGGACGACCTTATCAGGGGCAGGGTGGTGGTGAAAACCGAAACCCTGGACGACAAGGTGCTGTTCAAATCGGACGGCATGCCCACCTATCACTTGGCCAATATTGTTGACGACCACCTTATGGAGATCACCCACGTGATCCGCGGTGAGGAGTGGCTGCCCTCGCTTCCCTTGCATGTGCTTTTGTATCAGGCCTTTGGATGGAAAGCCCCGCAGTTTGCCCACCTGCCCCTGCTGCTCCGACCCGACGGCAACGGCAAGCTGAGCAAACGCGATGGCGACAGGCTGGGCTTTCCGGTGTTTCCGCTGGCATGGACTGATCCCTTCACGGGCGAGAAGTCGTCGGGATACCGCGAAGCAGGGTATTACCCTGAGGCTTTTGTGAACATGCTGGCCTTGCTGGGCTGGAACGCCGGCACCGAGCAGGAGATTTTCAGCATGGACGAGCTGGTGGAAGCCTTCAGCCTGGAGCGGGTGAGCAAATCTGGGGCAAGGTTCGATCCGGCCAAAACACGCTGGTTCAACCAGCAGTATTTGCTCATACGCAACGAAGAGCAACTGGCAGAGGAGCTCAGAATAGTGCTGAACAACAAAGGAATAAAGTTCGCGGATGACAAGCTAGTGCCCATTTGCCGCCTGATGAGGGAAAGGGTACATTTTGTACATGAAATCTTTGAAGAAGGCAGTTTCTTTTTCGAAGCACCCGAAAGCTACGATGAGCAGGTGGTGAAAAAACGCTGGAAGGAAGAAAGTGCTGCCAAGATGCAACAGCTTGTGGCCGTGCTGGAGAAAGCATCGGAATTCGAACCCGCAGCTTTGGATGCACTGCTTCAGCAATTCATAACTGATAACGGCCTGAACACCGGTGCTGTGATGAATGCCCTGCGGCTGTTGCTAGTGGGGGCATCAAAAGGACCTCACCTGTCGGAAATCATGTGGATCATAGGTAAGGAAGAATCGCTGAAACGTATCTTTGCCGGCATAGACCGTTTGTCGCAAACCACTCAAAACTAAAACCATGTCGGTAATCTCGATCGAAGGAATGGAATTTTATGCCTATCACGGCTGTTTTGCCGAGGAGCAGCTTATTGGTACCTGGTTTGTGGTGGATTTGTTTTTGGAGGTTGATACCACCAGGGCCGAGCGCAGCGACAAGCTGCACGACACGGTGAATTATCAGGAGGTGTACCAGCTGGTGAAGAAGGAAATGGAAATCAACGCCAAGCTGCTGGAGCATGTTGGCCGGCGCATTCTGGATGCTGTGCATCAGGCTTTTCCGCAGGTGCAGCATGCCAGGGTGAAAGTGCGCAAGATGAACCCCCCGCTGGGAGGCAAGATGGATTTTGTAAGCCTTACCCTCGAAAGCTAAGCCAATGGAAAAGCGTTTGCTTACAGAACCGGATGTATGTCCACGCTGTGGCGGGGCTTTTCACTGTAGCAAGTCGGCCCGCTGCTGGTGCTTTGAGGTGCAAACCACGCCCGAGCTGCTGGAATATGTGCAGCAGCGCTGGGAAAAATGCCTTTGTCCGGCCTGCCTTGCCGTGGTTTCGGACACGGTGCGAAAGACAGGCGAAATCAACTGATTGCAACAGCCCGGTAAATTTCCGGTTGTCTTTTGAACGAAATGTAGTAACTTTGCACACCCAAACGGTCCCGTGGCCGAGGGGCTAGGCACCGGTCTGCAAAACCGTCTACAGCGGTTCGACTCCGCTCGGGACCTCCAAAAAAGAAACCAGCACATCCGCCGATGCGCTGGTTTTTTGTTTGTGGAGCCTTCCACGGGACTCGAACCCGCGACCTGCTCATTACGAGTGAGCTGCTCTACCGGCTGAGCTAAGAAGGCCTGAGGCCTGCAAAGTTAAAACAATTCAACGATTAGGTAGATAGCATAGCCTTATTCTTCCTCCTGATAATGCCTCACCATTTTGTCGATAAGCGCCTCAAGCTGATGTTTTAGCTCGATTAGCGAAGCCGGTTCAAAATCGGAATCCATGAGACCCTTCGCAAGGTTTTCCGGGATAAGGGCGGCTTTATGCCTTAGCTGATCTCCTTGGTCAGTAAGGCTTACAACTACTTTGCGTTCATCGCTGTCGTCGCGCCGCCGCCTGATTAGCCCTTGTCCCTCGAGTCGCTTAAGCAAAGGGGTAAGGGTATTGGTGTTTAGGATTAGTCGGCGGCTGATGTCGCCAACGGGCTGAGGACCATGTTCCCAAAGCACCATCAGCACCAGATATTGAGGATAGGTGACGCCCAATTTTTCGAGCAGCGGCTGGTATTGTCTGATAATCAGGCGCGATGCCGCATAAACCGGAAAGCAAATTTGGTTGTCAAGCTTCAACTGTTCATATTCCATGTAATTGGTATTAATTGGAGGGAAGATACTTTTGCAAATATGACTCAATTTTTTCCGGTGTGGTGGCCGGAGAAAAACGTTTTACAGGCCTGCCCTTTGCGTCGATGAGGAATTTTGTAAAATTCCATTTGATTTTTCCACCAAAAAGCCCGGGAAGTTCATTCTTAAGGTATTTGAATATGGGATGTGCATTATGCCCATTCACTTCTACTTTGGCAAACATTGGGAAGGTCACGCCATAATTGATCTGGCAGAATTCGGCTATCTCACGCTCATCATCAGGGTCTTGATTGGCAAACTGATTGCAGGGGAAGCCCAAAATTATCAGTCCCTTATCGCGATACTTCAGGTGAAGTTTTTCAAGGCCTTCGAACTGTGGTGTGAGGCCGCATTTGCTGGCGGTATTAACCACCAGAACTACTTTACCTTCAAATTGATTCATGCCTACTTCCTGTCCGTTGATGGACATAGCTGAAAGATTGTAAAATTGAGATGTTGAAATCATATCGTATAAGATTATATCTTTTGCGATACAAAATTAATTTAATAAATATCGTGCACGACATAATTAAGTAAAATTAACTTGCCTCGGCCGTTTGAGTTAATTGAAATATTGAATGAGACAAAAAGCCACTTTAGGTTAGCTGACTCCAAAGTGGCACAATCGTAATGAAAATATAGCGTTAGTTTTTGACGATCAGACCTTAGATAAGGGCTTTATCTCCAGAAAAAGTTCGTCGAGCTGGTGCTGGGCAATGGGCGAGGGGGCGTCGATCATGGTGTCGCGGCCTGCGTTGTTTTTTGGGAAGGCGATAAAGTCGCGTATGGAGTCGTAGCCTGCCATCAGGGCTGATAGGCGGTCGAAACCGAAGGCAATGCCGCCATGGGGTGGTGCGCCGTATTCGAAGGCGTTGAGCAGGAAGCCAAACTGGCTGAGGGCTTCTTCGGGGGTGAAACCCAGCAGCGTGAACATCTTGTTCTGCAGGCTTCGGTCGTGAATACGAATTGAACCACCGCCAATTTCTACACCATTGATAACCAGGTCGTAAGCGTTGGCGCGCACCTCGCCGGGCCTGATGTCGAGCAGGTGGATGTCTTCGGGTTTTGGCGAGGTAAAAGGATGGTGCATGGCAAAGTAGCGGCCGCTTGTTTCATCCCATTCGAGCAAGGGGAAGTCGGTCACCCACAAGGGTTTGTAATGGTCGGGATTGCGCAGACCAAGGCGGTTGCCCATTTCGAGGCGGAGTTCGTTGAGTTGTTTGCGCACCTTAAAGGTTTCGCCTGATAGGATGAGCATGAGGTCGCCGGGTTTGGCGCCGAAGGCTTCGGCCCAGAATTTAAGTTGTTCTTCGTTGAAGAATTTATCTACTGAGGATTTAAGGCTGCCGTCGTGGTTGTATTTCACATACACCAGGCCTTTGGCGCCAATCTGGGGTTTTTTGACAAACTCGGTAAGTTCGTCTAGCTGTTTTCGGCTGTATTCGGCGCAGCCTTCGGCATTAATGCCCACTACCAGTTCGGCCTGGTCGAACACGGCGAAGCCATTGTCTTTTGCCAGGTGGTTGAGATCGACGA
>DAIOUP010000073.1:0-7990 GCA_036759465.1 Bacteroidales bacterium | reverse complement strand
CTTGTTCCCTGGGCTGCCTACCCACTGGCCGGCTTTGTTGCAGCCCGGCTTTTAATGTTGCAAACGTTAATCTTTCACCGAGAAAGAACCTATTGGTTTATAATATTAATCGGAGTGCTGCTGATTTCAATCACATTTAGAATAGGTTGGGATTCCGCAACCAATCTCACCCTTTGGTATCACCATCAGATCCCAGTGATTATTTGGAATCTGGTATTTGTGGGGATGCTTTCGGCTGCAGCAAAACTGATTATCATGGCTTTCGAAGGCCGGCCTGCTGTGAAATTTTTAAGCTGGACCGGCCGGCATGTTACCGCTTTTTATGTTTTTCAGTGGCTGATCATTGGCAATCTGGCCACATCTATCTATCAGACGCGTTACCCCCTTCAGCTGCTCTTTTGGTTTATTGCCATAACGGCTGCCAGTGCAGGACTTACATGGTTGTACAACCGTGCAAAAACGAAGTTTTGGAGGCAAATGGTTGAGCAAGAACCTAAAAATTAACTTTGTGTCAGTGAAACGAGATGTCTGACTTCAAACAGTCGCGTTATCTGCTGAGCAATATGCTTAGCGATTGCTGCCTCAGGCTTTTGATGCTTGATTTGGAGAAGTTGGGCGTGGAGGTAAAAAAAGCCCGGCTGGGCGAGGTTTTGCTGCGCTGGGATGAGGAGCTGGTTAAAGAAAATGCGATTCTCGATCTGTTCAGTCGTATGGGATTTGGCCTTATCGACGATCACGAGAAAGCCTTAGTTGAAGACATCAAACGCGTGGTGATCGAACTGGTATGGCACACAACCTTCAACGCCATGGTGCGCAATTCCGATTTTATTGTGAGCCGGTTCGACAAAAGCTATCAATACCTCTCCACACTGTTTTCGCGCCACGAACACATTACCCTCGAGAAATACATCATTCTACAGAAAATAGAAAAAGTAAAGGAGCTCCTTCAGGATGAGCGACTTACGCTGAGCGAAATTGCCTATATGATGGGCTACAGCAGTGTGCAATACCTTTCTACCCAGTTCAGACAGGTTACGGGCTATTCGGTTACGGAATATCGCGGACTGCCTGAAAAACAAAGAAATGGGATACGTCTGTCCGAATCAAAAATGATAAACACAGATGAAAATTTTGAACCATATTAATAAATATGTGAAAACATTGAATCGTAATATTGGTATAATCTTGCAATCAAAACAAGACACATGAAGATTAAAAGCAACATAGCCATCAGCGACAACGGTTTTGTTTTCAATCCGGTTACGGGCGAATCGTTTACGGCCAATCCGACCGGTTTGGAAATTATGAACCAAATGCGTCGTGGAGCCTCAGCCCCTCAAATTGTAGAAACCCTCTGCACCTTGTTTCAGGTGGAACCCACCCAGGCCGAACGCGACCTGCAAGACTTTATCGAAATGATGCGACAGTATCATCTTCTGAGTTATGACGAAGAATAAACCTAAGTTAACCATTGGAGTTACCGGGCTGAACGCCATCGATAGTCCGGGGCCTGGTGTAGCAGTCATACGCGGGCTTAGGGATGCCGAAAGCTTCGATTGCCGCATTATTGGACTCTCTTATGAATCGCTCGAGCCTGGTATCTATATGCACGATCTGGTGGACAAAACCTACCAGATTCCTTATCCTTCGGCAGGCACTGAGGCACTCATGCAAAGGCTGGAATACATACAGCAGAAGGAGAAAATGGATGTGATTATTCCAAACTTCGATGCCGAGCTGTTTTCATTCATGCGTCTTTCTGGTACGCTGCGCAGTATGGGTATCAACACCTTCCTGCCTGAAAATGAGCAGTTCGAGGCCAGACAAAAGGTTAATCTATACAATTTTGGTATGCAGCACGGCATCAGTGTGCCACTGGCCAAAGTGATTTACACCCTTAGCGAAGCGCAAAACATCGACAAGGATTTCGACTGGCCGCTGGTGGTCAAAGGTAAATACTACGATGCAAGCCTGGCATACAACCCTGAACAGGTGCGCTCGGCCTTCAACAAGATTTCGGCCAAATGGGGCCTGCCCATCATCATCCAGAAGTTTATCCACGGCTCGGAATACAATGTAACAGGCCTGGGTGACGGACAAGGCAACACTTTGGCGGCAGTGCCCATGCGCAAGCAGTACATCACCGATAAAGGCAAGGCCTGGGGAGGAATTTCCATAGCCGACGAAAAAGCCATTGAGCTTACACGGCATTTTGTGAAAGCCTCGCGCTGGAGAGGTCCATTCGAGCTCGAGCTGATGATGGACAAGAAGGGGCAATACCACCTGCTGGAAATCAATCCGCGCATGCCTGCCTGGATTTATCTGGCGGTGGGTGTGGGGCAAAACATACCCGAGGCCGTGGCCAGACTGGCCATGGGCTGGCCGGTGAAGCCCTTCGAGCATTACGCAGTAGGTAAGATGTTTGTCCGATATTCCTGGGATATGATTGTGGACATCAGCGAGTTTGAAACCATATCCACCCAGGGCGAACTTTAATCAGAAACAAAAAACATTGAAATATGCCAACGAGAAAAATTTACGAACGCCCGGTAATCAAAAAACTTGAGGGAAATATGCCCAATAAATTTGGGATGCGTTCGGCACATGAACCCACACAGAACATTGAGGGTCAAACAGTTAAAGACCTTGTCACCGAGTTTGGATCTCCGCTGTTTGTGATTTCGGAGAAGAAGCTGCGCAAAAATTACCGCAATGCCCGTCAGGCATTCCAGACACGCTATCCCAAGGTGCAGTTTGCCTGGAGCTACAAAACCAATTACCTCGATGCCGTTTGCAACATTTACCATCAGGAAGGTTCATGGGCCGAAGTGGTTTCGGGCTTCGAATACGACAAGGCCATTCGCAACGGCGTGCCAGGCAGCAAGATCATCTTCAACGGGCCTGACAAAACCGACACCGACCTGCGCAAAGCCATCACCAACAACTCGCTCATCCACATCGACCACCTCGATGAGCTTTATATGCTTCAGGACATTGCCCGCGAATCGAAGATGCGTCCGCGTGTGGCCATCAGGGTGAATATGGACATCGGCGTTTATCCTATTTGGGACCGCTTCGGCTTCAATTACGAAAGCGGCCAGGCTTGGGATGCGCTGAATAAAATCATGTTTTCGGGCCTGATGGATCTGGTAGGACTACATACCCACATTGGCACTTTTATGCTTTCGCCCAATACCTATGCCGTGGCAGCCTCCAAGCTTGCCCATCTGGCCCAGAGCGTGCTCAACAAGTACAATCACGAAATCAAGTACATCGACATGGGGGGCGGCTTTGCCAGCAAAAACACGCTGAAGGGCTCATACCTGCCTGGCAGTGATGTCAGTCCATCGATTCACGACTTTGCCGAAGCCATCACCTCGGCGCTGATGAATAGCGACTATAGGCCCAAAACTCCACCCGTGCTCATCATCGAGTCGGGGCGTGCCCTCATCGACGATGCCGCCTGGCTGCTGGGAACAGTGCTGGCCAACAAGCGCCTCAGCGACGGCCGCAGGGCCACTATTCTCGACATTGGGGTAAACACCCTGTTCACAGCCTTCTGGTACGACCACCTCATCACACCCGCACAGCCCATCACCTCCTACACTGAGGACACTGCCCTTTACGGGCCGCTTTGTATGAACATCGACGTGGTGCGCGAAAACGTCAACCTGCCCCTGCTCAACCGTGGCGACCATGTGGTGGTGCATCATGTGGGGGCCTACAATATGACCCAGTGGCTGCAGTTTATCACCCTAAGACCCAATGTTTTGCTTATTGACGAGGAAGGCGGTAAACATCTGATACGTCGCGGGGAAACCCTCGACACCATTACCTCGCAGGAGATCATGCCGGCTCATCTGGCCCACTTCGACCTATGAGCATCGCAAGGTTCAGGCAGCTTTTCCCGCACTTCAAGCTGAGCATCCGCAACAGCTACACCCAGATCTTTTTCTCGAAAGATAAGGTACTGGGCTGGACGCTGATGCTCATCTCCTTTTTCGACTGGCAGGCAGGGCTGGCAGGTTGGCTTTCGGTGGCTGTGGCCAACACCGCAGCCTATATGAGCGGCCTCAACCGGCAAAAGATTACTGACGGTCTTTATGGCTTCAACGCCTTGCTTGTTGGCCTGGGGCTTGGTTCCTATTATCAGCTTAATAGCGCCTTTTTGCTGGTCATCCTTTTTGCTGCCTTGTTAAGCCTGCTGGTAACCACCCTGCTCGAGGGCATTCTAAGCAAATATGGTCTTCCATTTTTAAGTCTTCCTTTTTTGATCACCTATTGGATGGCCATTTTGAGCACCCGCGATTTCAGCCAGCTCGAACTCAGCCGCCATGGACTCTATAACCTCAACGAAATGTTTCGGCTGGGAGGGTTGCCGCTCATGCGGTCTTATGAATGGATAAGCAATCTTAACCTGCCCGAAACCATTAAAATTTATTTCCGCTCGCTGGGCGCGGTGTTTTTTCAGTATCATCTTTTTGCGGGCGTACTTGTGGCACTGGCCCTGCTCAGGTGGTCACGCCAGGCTTTTCTGTTTTCCGTAATCGGGTTTTCATCGGCATGGTTGCTTTACAGGCTTTTGGGAATCAATATGCAGTCGGTGTCCTATAGCTACATTGGTTTCAACTACCTGTTGACAAGCATCGCCATTGGCGGATTTTTTCTAGTCTCATCAGTGGGTTCGCTTGTTTGGCTCATCATCTCCGTTCCCATTACCGCTTTTGTAATTGCCTCGGGCAATGCCATATTCAGCAACTGGCAGGTAGGCATTTATTCTTTGCCCTTCAACGTGGTGGTGCTACTGGTGCTTTATCTACTGCGGCTCAGGGAGCGTTTCACCGAAAATCCGCCTCTGGTTTTTTATCAGCATTATAGCCCCGAACAGAACCAATACAATTACCTAGTAAACCGTAATAGGCTTGCTCACCTGAGCAGTTTGCCCGTCAAACTTCCGTTCTGGGGCATTTGGAAAGTGACACAAGGCTTCGATGGCGAGATTACCCATAAAGATGCCTGGCGTCATGCCTGGGATTTTGAAATGACCGACGAGGAGGGAAAAACTTTCCGAGGTGATGGACAACGCTGCGAAGATTACTTCTGCTTCGATAAGCCGGTGATTTCGCCGGCCGACGGGGTGGTGCAGGAAGTAGCCGACGGCATACCCGACAATGCCATTGGCGATATGAACCTCAATAAAAACTGGGGCAATACGGTACTTATCTGGCATGCCACCGGCCTCTACAGCCAACTGAGTCACCTTAGGAAAGGCAGTATCACCGTAAAACCAGGACAGACCATTCGCAAAGGCGAGCAGATTGGCCGATGCGGCAATTCGGGACGGTCGCCCTATCCGCATCTCCATGTACAGTTTCAGGCAGTGCCCGAAATCGGAGCGGCCACGATCAGTTTTCCTTTTGCAGGATACCTCACCATTAACGGATATAAACAACTTCACCCTTCAGGGCAACCAACCAAAGATCAGTTTGTTGCAAACTTAAATCCGGAAAATCTGCTCGACAGGGCCCTGCATTTCATTCCCGGTCAGGAGCTGAGGTTCGAGGTGCTTTCCGACGGAAAACCTGAAAGCGAGGTCGTTTGGCGTGTTGAAACCGATATCTTCAACAACACCTGCTTAAAGTGCAAAACCACAGGCGCAAGGGCCTGGCTGGTGCGCCAGCCCGATGTGCTATATTTCACCCATTACGAAGGGCCTGACAATACCCTATTGAAAGAGTTTTTCCAGGGTGCTTATCAGCTCAGCACGGGATTTGAGCCGGGCCTTACCTTAACCGAGACTATTAGCTTATATTATTTTCCAAGCAATGCACTGAAGCGGCTGCAGGATTTCATCGCACCCTTTTTCAGGTTCATCCGGTCAAGCTATAAGCTAGAGCATTATACCCGCACCGGCGACATGCTCGACGAGGGCATCGAATTGCGCACCAATGTTTGCCATATGGCTTTCAACAGGGTAATAAAAGCAAAAAGCTATGAAGTGCACTTTGCCAACGACCAGATTAAAACCTTTGCGATACGCGATAATCAAACCGTTAAAATCTTGAAGCGTGTATAATAAGTTGATATATACGGTTTTGCTGTCGGCTTTGGGTTGGGTTGTAAGCGCACAGCCTGCAGCGCGTAGTGTCAATCCCGACAGCCTTACATGGCAGTTATATCAGCAAGGACGATGGGAAGAATTGCTGATGACCGGAAGGCAGCTCAACAGACAAGGTATCGATTACTACTATCTGCGGATGCGCATGGCTGTGGCGGCTCTGGAAACCCAGCGCTACGACAATGCTGCCTGGCATTTGCGCAAAGCGCTGGAATTCAGTCCGCGCGATCTATCGGCACGCCGCCTGATGGTTTTGGCCCGAAACTACAACCTCATGCCGGCCGAAGCAGGAAGGGTCTTTAACGGTCTGCCCGAAATCCAGCAAACTGATCTTGGCATAAAACCAGATTTCAGATTGCTCTCGGTACACACAGATGTGGGCATCAGCCGTACCAATCTAAGCATAGCCGATAATTTTGAGGCACTTGCGGGTCAGTCAGGCTATTATGGCAGTCAGTCAAGCCTGAAAGAGAGCGGCTTGTGGGATGCCGGAGCATGGATGCAACTTAGGCCAGGCTGGCTGCTTTATGGTGGTTTTCAGAGCATGGGCTACAATTTTGAGCAGAATTTTGCCTATCTTGAACCGGAGTTGAAGCTCGAACGTGTTGAGCTGCACGGAAACTATAAGGACTTTTATTATCGCATCGATGCCAAACCCACTGTTTTCGATGCCCGGATTTACACACTTCAACGTTCGTTTCTCGCTCAATCGCGCTATGCGCTGGCTGATAATGTACAACTTGTAGCCTCCGTGGGTATGTCGAAAGTGCATGGGGAGTATCCCTACGTCGTTACTGACAGCCTACGCTTCACCGACACCGCCCGCCTTGATCTCAACTCAGGCCTGGCCACCATGTTTAATGTAGATGTACCTGTTGCGAAGGTGAGAACCAAACTATGGCGCACCACCGACTATAGGTTGGCACTGGGCGCTATTGCGCATTTTGGACGAATCAGCCCGTCTGTGGGCATGCATTTCGGCCGCGTCAACGACACCAGCCTTTTTCAGTTACAGGCAGGCTACATCTGGCGTCTGAGGGGCAATTCCAAAACATGGCAGCAGGCAGAGGTTTTTGTACTAGGCGACAGCAAAAGCTGGAGGCCTGCACTGAAAATTGCCGCCGGACATTGGTTTGGTACTTCAACACAGCTTTCGGCCTCGGTGATTACCGGCCACCTGAACGGCATGGCTGACCAATGGGGCTATGTGGTATTTAACCACCGCGACCGCCTCGACCTTTTTGGCGAAGGCATGCTGATGCAAAAAATAATACCCAAGGTCTATTTCAGCTTACGCTACAGGTATAGTAAAAGCAGGATGAGATCCGAACAACTGGACGAGACCCTCAAGCTGAATGTTACGTACAAAGATTTAATTTCACACGGTTTTATCGGAGGATTGATATGGAATTTATGAGAAGAACGATTGTGGCTTTTCTGTTGTTTTTTTCTGTTTTTAGCAGCAAAGCTCAGGACTATGAGAAGCTTTCAAAAGCATTCGAAGCATCCTATGCTGCTGAAAATAAGGGCGAATACCAACAGGCCATTCAGGCGCTGCTCACTGTTTACAGGGCCGACAGCTACGAACTCAACCTTCGCCTTGGCTGGCTGCATTATATTTCCGGCCGCTTTACCGATGCTTTGCCCTATTACCAGAAAAGCATTGATCTGATGCCTGTGGCCATCGAAGCCAAGCTGGGCTTTGTGCTGCCCGCGGCTGCCCTTGGCAATTGGGCACAGGTTGAAAAACAATACCGCGACATTCTGAAAATCGACCCGATGAACACCACGGCCAATTACCGCGTGGGGCTCATTCACTACGGGCGGCAGGAATACGCACAGGCCCTGCGTTTTTTCGAAAAGGTGCTAAAC
>DAIOUP010000072.1:0-8017 GCA_036759465.1 Bacteroidales bacterium | reverse complement strand
CAACATTATTACGAATCCCGGTGATTTTAACATCATTGGCAACAACGCTTATTTTCAAAATACCTCTTCTTCCGTGGGGTTTAATATCCGAAACAATTACTTCACTGAGCTTATCGACACCCTTCGGTTTCGCAACCCCCTTGCCGATAATTACGATCTTCTCCCAAACTCAACTGCCGTTAATAAAGGCTTTAACGCCGGCCTGAATGCCGTTGCCTTCGATCTGCTTAACCGGCCAAGACCACATAATCAGGGCTATGACATCGGCGCATTTGAGTGCCAGGACCCCAACGCCTCGCTATTCGAAAGTCCTGACGATGCGCTGATAATAAGCTGTTCAATTAATGAGATCGGTACACTTGTCCGTATTCAGTCCAAGGCTAACGGTTCCGCTTTGCTCAGCATCTCAGACATATCAGGAAAGGTGTTCCTCAGCCGTGATATCTGGCTTAATGCAGGAATTTATCATGAAATTTTTATAAACAAGCCTGCATTGCGACCCGCATTTTATTTTGTTAACCTCCGGCAAGGTGATCTCACTAAAACAGTCCGCTTTCAGGCTATTTATCGTTGATTACGACCAATCCCTGCTTATATTTGTAGGAGCATAGCCCGTTAATGCGATGAATATCAGTGATCATAAGGCATACAGGATTGTTGGATACAAGCTGAGGAAGATCAAACTGCTTGTCAAGGGAATCTACTACAAAGGCTCAAAGTTTTATTGTCCCTTATGTAACCAATTTTACAGGGAGTTTCTCACTGGTGGGCAGGATTTTGCAGTACTGAGGCAGCTCAAGGTTATTGGTGCAGGCCAAAGGCCGAATATGGTTTGTCCTGGATGTCATTCAACCGATCGCGACAGGCTGCTTCATACATTTCTTTGCAATTACGATTCGCTCGCTTTCCCGAGCGTTAAAATACTTCATATTGCCCCTGAACCCGCCCTTTACGGCTGGTTAAAAAAACAATATAAATCACAGCCATCCGACTACGTGGCAGGCGTGAAATATCATGAAGGCTTTTATTACGACCAAAACGTTAAATTGCTCGACATCACCCAGTTACCATTTGGTGACGATTCGTTTGATTTGCTTATGGCCAACCATGTGCTCGAGCATATCGTGGATGAAAGAAAAGCACTGAGCGAAATACACCGCGTTTTAAAGCCTCAAGGTAAAGCCATTCTTCAAGTGCCTTGGTCTCCCCTGCTCGATCAAACGATCGAAGAAAACGAACCCTTAAGTGCAAAAGAAAGGGCCGAACGATTTGGGCAATCCGACCACGTCCGTCTTTACGGACGCGATTATCACGATAGGTTGGCCAGAGCCGGATTTAATGTTGAGGTTTTTGATGCCGCGGCTTTACACAGCGATGAAAATTATCTGAAGTGCATTTCGATCAATCCGAATGAATTGGTGTTTTTAGCCACAAAACAAGCAAAACAGTGAGGCGGACAGCTAAAATCCTCTTACTTTTTTTCAGCATATCATGCTGCTTTCCAAGGATTTCGGCTATACCGAATTATCCTTTACATCTTGCTTCAGGCCTGGTCTTGACCACGAATAATCAAAGCGCTGCCAGGCTTACTGAGGCATTGAAGGCTATCAACCAGACGGAAATCACATCGGAAAGTGCCTTTTCGCTTTTGGCCGAATTTGGTCTGGCCACAGCTAATCATGATTTTGCACTTCGTCAAAGCTCCGAGGCATTTAATGCCAGCATTGCACTGAATGCCTCTCCTGATCAGCAATTTAACGCTTTGCTGAGGTATAGCTCCGCCCTTGAGGTCAAGGGTGAGCTTGAAACCGCTTTAAACCTTTGGATACGTTTTGCACAACGCATGGAGCAAAATGCCCGAAGCGAATTTGCGTTGGCATCTGTGGCTCATGTTGCACGAATCGCACTGATGAAAAATGAAAAAGCCAGAGCGGCGAGGTTTTTAAGTACAGTCGACACCAATTACTTAACCGTGCTTCCGGTGTTTATTCGCTTCGAGCTAAGTTTTCAACGCTTTAACCTTGATTTAGCCTCAAACTCGCCTAAATTGTCAGACTTTGATGCCTTGTCGGCATTGGTGATCAACGAGCGTTCCCTAAATCATCAGGCCAACCTGATCAGGTTAGCCGATGCAGGAATTGCTGCGGGATTCGGAATCCCCGAATCTCCCTCCATGAAGCGCCTATTCAATGCGCTTTGGCAGGACATCCGTAAATCAGGCCCCACAGCTCCCCTGCTCGGACGTTTCCTCACTCAGCGAATCAATCAAATTCAGCTGTTCCTTGGTTCTGGTCATGCAGCTGAGCTTTTGCTCTCACTTGCCGAATACAAAAGCAAGCTTGAGACCGAAATGTCGGATGCCCTTCGGCTATTTCAGGAAGATAATACCGTTTTAAAGAAAAAAAAGGAGCTTTTTCGCGCAGCTGGCTGGTTCACGGCATTGATTATTGTGATGTTCTTCGTCATAGTTAATATAAAGATTTACAGACAGTTTAAAACGCAGAACAAAGACCTGCAGCAACTTATCATTAGGAAACAAGCAGAAATTAAACGACTAGAGGCTCTGAAAGGCGATACCAATCAGCGGATAGAGGATATCGTGGTCGAGCGCATCGAAGCCATACGAACTGAGCTCGACATGCGTAAGCAAATAGATTCAGAGCTTCAAAAAGCGCTTTCAGAAGCAGAAAGTGCCAATTATTTAAAGAATGCCTTTCTGGCCAATATGAGTCATGAAATTCGTACACCACTCAATGGTATTCTTGGCTTCTCCAATTTGTTGCAAAACGAGCTTGCACTCAAGGAAAATCCAGAGCTCTTCGACTACGCCCAGTCGATAGAAAGGAGTGGCGAACGGCTATTGCATTTGCTCAACAACATTATCGATATAAGTCGCCTCGAAGCCAACGATTTCGAAATCAGACAGGAGCCTTGCAGTCTCAAAGAAAGTCTAGACCGGATTCTTGACTCGTTTCAATTCAGGGCGAATGAAAAAGGCATAAAACTCGTTACCGATTTTGAAGAGTGCATGCTAGTTGCCGATCCCAACACACTACCTAGAGTATTCAGCGAACTTGTTGATAATGCCCTGAAATACACCGAAAAAGGCTTTATAAAGATCAGCTCGAAACGTGTGCCTGATGAAGATTCGATAGAAATTCGTATTCAGGACACCGGCATTGGCATCGACCCGGCATTTCTCAGCCAGATTTTTGATCCGTTCCGACAGGAAAGTCTTGGCTATTCGAGGCAATATCAGGGACCAGGGCTGGGCATTCCGCTTGTACGAAAATTGGTCGAGCGTATGGGCGGTACCATAACAATTAAATCGGAAAAGTCAGTCGGTACAAGCGTTATTCTGCAATTCAGGCTTGTTGAAAATGTAGTTGCAGAGCCATCAGAACCAAAGGAAACTGAGGGACTCGTTACGCTGAATCGCAAATATTCGCAGGCGCTGATTGTTGAAGATGACGCCGCAAGCCGCCTGATTCTTCAAAAGATTCTTGAAAAAAACATGTTTACTGCTATCGCCCATGACGGAGACCAAACCCTCAGGATTGTTGATGAGGCGTATGACGATGGTAAAATCTTTGATCTCGTTATGATGGATATCAATCTGCCTGTGCCTTGGGATGGAATAAAGCTTAAAGATTTCATTATCAGCAAATATCCCGAATACAAAAATAGTGTCTTCATTGCTCAGACTGCCTATGCGATGGAAGGCGACAGAGAACGGTTTTTGTCGGCCGGTTTCAGCGGATACCTCTCCAAACCTATTTCGCGCAAGGCGCTGAACGCTCTTTTGACCCAATTATCTTTTTAATGCATAAAATGCGCCAAACTCTTTACCTTTGAACTTTCCAAAGGCAACATAAAAGTTCGTAGTCGTCGAAAAATAATTCAGTGATGCCTGACATGAATACTCCGCTCAAGATTCTGCTCGTCGAAGACAACGAGCTCAACCAGAAGTTTGCCATCGCTGTAGTACGAAAACTTGGATATCAGATAGATTTGGCCGAGAATGGCCTTATAGGTTTGGAGAAATTCAAGTCAAATAAATATGATATCATATTGATGGATATTCAGATGCCCGAAATGAATGGCATAGAGGCCACAAAGGCCATTCGGCAGATTGAGGCCCTCGAAGCAGGTGGAAGTCACATCCCCATCATTGCCGTTACAGCCTTTGCATTGGAACAGGACAGAAAAAACTGCAGTGATGCCGGTATGGATGAGTTTCTGGCCAAGCCCTATAAGCCCCACGAGCTCGAACAGAAAATTCTCGCTGTGGCTCAACGATTTGGTATCTTATAAATCGTTTTGTATATCTGACATAAAGCCCTCATCTCTTCGCGAAATGAGGGCTTTAATTTTTATGCCGATGAGCGTTTGATAGATAATATTTTAATAGTACCAAACGATTGGTTATGAATCAGGAATGAAGAAGAAAACTCAAATCGCTTCCCGGTTCAAACTCCTCTGGTTCAATACCAAACTGGAATAAACGCATTGGTTTGTGGCCAAGTAGTTTCATTTCGAGCCCCTCCACCTCAATCAGGCTTGCTTCTCTCAGACCTACCACTTTTACATTTCGGTTAATCGCCAGAAATTCTTCAATGCGCTGTTGCCTTGTTTCGCCACCGTGGCCTGCAGGATGGGCATCGAGGTAGTGAGGGTTGATCTGGAAAGGAACGAGATTGAGACAATCAAAACTTGCCGGTTGAATGATAGGCATATCGTTGGTTGTCCGGAGCGTGGGGCAGGCAACATTGGCACCCGCACTCCATCCCATAAATGGCATTCCCTGCATGATGCGTTTCCTGATGGGCTCTATTAACTTGTAATAGTGCATTTGCGCTACCAGATGAAAAGTATTTCCTCCGCCTACAACAATGCACTCGGCTTCTGCCACTGCAGATGCCGGTTCATGGTGGTGATGAATGGACTCCACCTTGCAGCTGAACTCTGCAAAAACAGCCGAAACCCTTTCTTCGTAGATGTCGTAAGATTTTTTCAGGCCTTGAGCCGAAAGATTTACGCCTGCATAGGGTATAAACAGCACCTTTGAGATGTCGTATTTCTTTAAAAACCCGGCAATAAAAGGCCGCGGCCACCCGAGATATGCTTCACCGGGATTTGTTGAATTACTGATTAATAAAAGCTTCATAATTAGGCATTTGACGAAGCAGATTTAAGGCCCGCCTCAGTTTCTTTTCAAGTATAAAGATAGATAATCTACGGGAAATTGCCGTATTTCAGCCTGTTAATTGGCGAAAAATAAAAAACCCGGCGTTTGCCGGGTAAAAGTGCCCAAGAAAGGACTCGAACCTTCACGAGCGTGCGCTCACTACACCCTGAATGTAGCGCGTCTACCAATTCCGCCACTTGGGCAAATATGCATGAACTGTGATTGGTGCCCAGGACAAGATTCGAACTTGCACACCGTTGCCGGCGCCAGCCCCTCAAGCTGGTGTGTCTACCAATTCCACCACCTGGGCAAAGAGAGTGCAAATTTAATATGAATTTTGGTTGCTGCAACATCGACCTAAAAAAAACGAAAGTATTTTGAACATTGCCGCCCCGCTTTTGTACATTTGAAGCATTAAAGCCCATAAAATATGCAGCTCCAGCCTAAAGACCTCGACCAGATCCGAAACAAAGGCATCGATCCGGAACAGATTGAACGACAGCTCGGATACTTCAGGAAAGGATTTCCCTTTATGCAGCTTATCGAACCTGCAACCATTGATAACGGGGGCATCCGACGGATCGAAGCCGGCGAATTGAGATTACTTATAGAAACCTTCGACAAGAGAAAAAGCGATTATGATATTATCAAATTTGTGCCTGCTTCCGGTGCTGCAAGCCGCATGTTTAAGCATTTATTCGAATTCTCGCAGTCGTTTATGGGTAGCAAGGAGGAGATTTTGGCAACAATGAGTCAGACTGACTTCAATAGCGTGGGTTATTTTCTGAAGAACCTGAGCAAGTTTGCATTTTATGATGATCTGAAAGCTGTTGCTGCTTCCGCAGGCGAAGACATTGAACAGTTGATCGAAGAAGGTAAACTGGGTCGCGTTGTCGATTACCTGATTGGTGAACGCGGCCTCGATTACGGTTCGCTGCCCAAAGCATTGTTAAAATTTCACTGGTATCCCGAAGGAAGCCGGCTTGCGCTTGAAGAACATCTGGTAGAAGCTGCCGTGTATGCCGAAGGGCAAGATAAGGTCGCAAAACTTCATTTTACCATATCGCCTGAGCATAAGGCGCGCTTTATTGAATTGCTCGATGAGCTTAAACCAATCTATGAGTCAAGACTCGGCATAAAATACAACATCAGCTTCTCCGAGCAGAAATCATCCACCGATACCATAGCAGTGGACATGAACAATCAGCCTTTCAGAAACGACGACGGCACCCTGCTGTTCCGTCCGGGAGGACATGGTGCACTAATCGAAAACCTCAATGATCTGAACGAAGAAATCATTTTCATTAAAAACATCGACAACATCGTCCCCGACCGGTTAAGGACCACAACCTATGATTACAAAAAAGCAATCGGTGCACTCCTTATAAGTCTGCAGGAGCAAACGTTCGAATACCTCGACCTGCTCGACAGTGGTGCAATCGATGAAGCTGAGCTTGAAAAGATAGCCAATTTTGCACGCAACGAACTGATGATCAATATCCCGGTGGTTTACGAGGGTTACGATTTTATGGAAAAGATGGATTATCTTTTCACCCAGCTTAACCGCCCGATCCGTATTTGTGGGATGGTAAAAAACGAAGGTGAACCCGGAGGCGGACCGTTCTGGGTAGTTACGCCCGAAGGTGTCAAGTCGCTTCAAATTGTAGAGTCATCCCAGATCGATATGAACGACCCTGAACAGCAGGAAATTGTAAAATCTGCCACTCATTTCAACCCGGTAGACCTGGTTTGCGGGGTGTTCAGCTTCAGGGGCGAAAAATTTGATCTGACCACCTTCGTGGACAACAATACAGGATTCATTTCTACTAAGTTTAAGGATGGCAGGGCCTTGAAAGCACTCGAGCTCCCCGGTTTGTGGAACGGGGCCATGTCGGACTGGATCACCATTTTTGTTGAGACGCCTCTGATTACATTCAACCCGGTTAAAACAGTTAACGACCTTCTGAGGCCTCAACATCAGCCCGAATAAGGCACAGCAGCCTAAGTAATTGATTGTTGAAGCTTTAAACGAAGCAGGTCGTTGTCGTCTTTCATGATGACCTTGGTTTCAAGCAAATACCGGATTACTTTTAAAATCTTTTCCTCTGTTCTGCCCGGGAATGAGGCCATCAGTTCGTAAAGCGGATAAGGCCTGCGCTGAAGCAGTGTGCGTATGCCCTGAGTGATCTGCAAGAACTCAAAATCGCTGATTTGAAGCTCATTCCGCTTAAGACAAACGTCGCATCGCCCACAACGTTTCTCGTTTTTTTCGCCAAAATATTCAAGCAGCTGCCGGCTTCGGCAATGTTCCTTGTTATTGACAAAATCCATAACGGCCTGCAAACGTTTGGAGGCAGCCTGCTTACGCGAAGCGTAATTTTCGGGGGAAAGCCTTATCTGATTGGCATCTATGCGTTCGCTCAGCCACACAATCTGCGGTTTATCGGTTCGTTGCAGATAGGCCAGCAAACCAAAGCGCTCAAGACTCTTCAACGACTGAACAAGCTGCTCGCTGTTGAGATTGCATTTTCGACCCAGATCTTCCTCCACTACATTAACGAAATCCGTCATTATTCCAGGGTAATTTCTCAACATGGATTTGATCAATGGGTCGAAAGCCGGTTGCTCCACCTGAAAACGATACAAATCGTCTCTGTTGGCAACAATAAAAACTTTGCTATGATTCTTCAATCCATCGGTAAGCATCACCAGTCCTTCCCTTTCGAGCATTTGCAGCACATTGAAAACAACAAGCGCAGGCTGTCCGTAGGTTTGAGAAAACAGCTGAAGATCAAAATCATACGCGCGATCTGCGCCTCCGCCTATGGG
>DAIOUP010000071.1:0-8021 GCA_036759465.1 Bacteroidales bacterium | reverse complement strand
GTGAGGGTAGAGGCAGTGGTATGTGCAACTTTAACGCCATTGACCCTTAGAACTGTTGAGTCGGCACCGGAGCTTGCAACCTGTATGGGCACCTGCTGACCGGGTTCGACAAGCAATTGTTTCTGATCGGGTTGTATGATTGAGACGTTAAGTCCGCCCTGCGATACGTCGTAAAAAATATCGCCTCCGGCAGCCGTTTTTCCTTCGAGCCATGCACCACCCACCTGAGTAGCACTTCTGAAAACGAATGCCATCTTCAGTATTGTCTCAGCAGCCGGAACCCCGTAATAAGCCCTGATACTCGGGCTTAAAGTCAGATGATAAAGATTGGGATTATTGGCGTCGCGGGTCATTTTGGCTTTGGGAATATTCACGCCCCAGTTTGCTACAACATATTTCCAATCCGAGCCGCTGGTACTGAGATTCGTTATCACTCCGGTATGGGCGTAAACATCGCCGGTGTAGTTGAATAGTCCCCTATTGCCCTCGGCTGCATTGAACGAGATAACAACCTGTTGCTGGTCGGTGGGGAATGGCGGAACTGCTGTAATCAGTTGAGCAGTGAGCGGTAAGGCCGCGGATGCTATGAAAAGGATAAGAGAAACAACTAGGCGGTTCATACTTGAAAAGAGTTTTTTTTTCAAAGATATACAAACCAAAAAACCTCATGCAAATTTGTAACTTAAACTGCAGCGGCCTTATCGCAAAGGGTTGCAATAAAAAACGGGCCAACAGGCCCGCTTTCATTCAACAAGTATGAGCTTAGAAACTATTTAATGTGATACCGATGGCAAAGGGGTAGAGCTCAGGGCCGCGGTCTTTGATGAACATTGGCGTGAGCGAATAGTTGGCAAAAAGGTTTACCACGCCCCAGCCGGCCCGAATTCCTGCATCGAGCTTAAAAGGATTTTGCTGAAAGCCATTGTGATCCTTTACGATATTTCGGCGCGAAGCTCCCGGGCTCACCCATGTGCCGGGTACAGTGTTGCCGTCCTCGTCTTTAAGTGTATAGGTTTTGTTGGGTTCAAGAAAATAGAGCTTTGAATGCGAAGCAAAACGCCATCCGCCAATGACACCCACTGCAATATGAGCCTTTTCTTTACGTTTCGTGGCATTTGTTTGCAGCTCGAAAAAGACCGGCAAGGTTAAGTAGCTGTTAACCAGCTTGCTCTTTTTCATTCCCACATCATGTATGTAATAACCAATTACTTTCTTGTTCTCATTGCGGAGCATGACGTTGTCCTCGAAACGGTAGTTATTCCAGCTTAGCCCAAGGCCGCTTACAATACCGAAGGTCCTGTTTTTGTTGAGAGGGATGTTTTGCTCGTAAAAGTTGAGGTTTACTACGATGCTTTTCTCCATTCTCAGGTCAAGATAGTCGTAAGGCATATTGAGGCCAAAGTCGGGAGTAAAGAAGCCGTTGAGCCCCAATTCCACGCCAGCCCAGTGCCCGTTGAACTTGTTTCGTTTCTGACGCTTGAGGGCCACATTACCTTTTTGGTCCACAACAAGTTTACGATCGCCCACTTCCACAACCGTAGAATCGCCATCGATAACCCTGATCTTTACATTACCCACGGTAACATTTACAGTATCAGCCGACGGACGGGTTGGCGGCGTTGGCGGCATTGGTGGCTGAGGTACGCTTAAGGCCTGACCTTTTTTTTCGACCCTGACCGGCTCTTTATCGTAGCGCACTTTTGCAACTCCCGAAGTATTGATGGAAAGCAGGTCGCTGGCATTAACAAAAGCATCGGATACTCCAGAACCGCTGGCCTGGGTGGTAATGGTCTGAAGCGAGCCGGCTGTAAGTTTCGAAGCTCCGCTCATATCGATGGTATGATTGTCGGCCCTTCCGCTAAGGGTTACCTTCGAAGCACCCGAAACCACAGTAATCAGCTTAGCTGCGGCCAGTTCGAGATTGACCGAAGTGGCCCCACTGCACTTAAGCGTTAGCATGTCGGAAGTAATAGCTCCTTCGGATTTTACTGTGACAGCACCACTAAAATCAAGTAGATTGATTTCGCCTAAAAACACCATAATTTCAAGCTTAGTTGCCTTCTGAATGCCTGATGTGGTGATTTTCAAAGTACCGTTGCTTACCCTGTAGTTTACCAAAGGAATCAGATTCTCATCTGTTTCGATGATTATCTGGTTTTTACCCGATTGAATCAGGCTGATGCTCAATGCACCTCCTGCGTCAATTGCATTGAAAAAAGGCAAATCATTGGTAACTGCAACAACTTTTCCGTTGCCGGTAGTTTGCGCAATAGCTCCTGAAGCAAACATCATCATAACCATGCTCAGGAGAATCGAAAGCGTAATCTTTTTCATTTTTATCGTTTTTGTTTATGCTCATTTGACGCCTGCGACGCAATAATGTTACAGCCTGAAGCAATTTTTTCAAGAATACATTTTTCTTTGTAAGGTTTAACTTTGCCGCACTATGATCGATCCGGCATTAAGCATCATCTTCTCTACTTCCATACTCGTTTTCTTCAGGCTGCTAAAACCTGCCCCTGGATCTACGCTACAGGTCATAACCATCAACTACATCGTGGCCTCACTGCTTGGGCTGGCAAGCTCGGACTATTCGTCAAAAGAGTTTATTTCGCAATGGCCACCGTGGTCAGTCATTGCCATTATACTTGGGTTTTTGTTTATCGGCACCTTTTTTCTCTTCGCGCTTTCATCACGCCAGTCAGGCGTTGCACTCACCGCAGCGGCCAGCCGAATGTCGGTACTTATTCCGGTTCTTGGCGGATTAATCATTTTTGGGGAATCAGGCGGAGTTATCCGTTGGATTGGATTGGCCATCGTTTTTCCAGCCCTCTACTACTCCTTATATGTTAAGGAACGGTCTGATAAGCATGCAATAAATCAATCGCTGCTCCCCATTGCCCTGCTGATTGGCACAGGTATGAACGATTTGCTGATGAACTATGCTACGCGCTCTTATGCTCCGGTAGATGTGCCTTTTATGCTGTCCATAATATTTGGCATTGCATTCGTCATAGGATCTTCGATACTGACATTCAAAATGTTAAAGTCTCAGCTAAAGTTCAACTTGTCGTTGATCCCGGCCGGTATTCTTCTTGGGCTCATCAACTATGCCTCCACTTTCTTCCTTTTGCGAAGCATGAATAAGTTTGATGCGACAGTACTTTTTCCGGTGGTCAATGCAAGCATTGTGCTGCTGGCAGCCATCACCGACATCAGTTTTTTCAAACATCGTCCCAGCTCCCGGCAATTTGCGGGATTAGTGCTGGCGATAATCTCCATTGTCTTAATCACAAGCGGATGATAGAAGAAACGGACGTATACACCACACTTGGGGCAGTGGGCGAAGGCCTATTCAAAGAAAAGGGAAGCAGATTTCTTGCTTTTGCCCATCACGTGACCGGAGAGGATGATGTGGCACGGGTGCTGGCACATTATAGGAAAGAGTACTACGATGCCCGCCATCATTGCTATGCCTGGATGCTGGGGCCAGATCGTAAAAGATTCAGGGCCAACGACGACGGTGAGCCTTCGGGCACAGCCGGAAAACCAATACTGAATCAAATACTATCGGCCGAGCTTACTGATGTACTTGTTGTGGTGGTTCGCTACTTCGGAGGTATAAAGTTGGGAACCTCGGGCCTGATCAATGCCTACAAAACAGCGGCAAAGGAGGCATTAATTAATGCGCCAAAGATGCAAATGACTGTTGAAGAAGTCGTTGCAGCACGACTACCTTATCATCTGCTGAATGATGTAATGCGGCTTTGCAAGGAGGAAGGAATTATTCCCGAACTCGTTTATGAGGCCGAAAGTATTTTGATAAATTGCCGTGTTCGAAAAAATTGTGCAAAAAGATTTGCTAAAAAATTGGAGGCAATTTACGGTATAAATCTGATATGAAATTTGTAACCGTTGTCCTACAAGGGTTTCAGAAATTGAAAAAAGAATCTTAAGCTATCGAAGCAAAAAAAAGAATTATTTTCAAAAAATCAAGCCGTAAAAAGTTATTTTTTTCACTTTTTTTCACACATTTTTGTTGAAAACGAAATTGCTGATTTTAGCCAACCTAAACGTGTCATTATCAGCAGTATCAGTTTTAGAAATGAATAGGGTTGTTTTTTAGCAAAACACAGTTGATTGATTAACAGCGGATTATGAGCAAGAGGCATATTGATGTTTGGGAGAATTGTCTGAAAGTGATTAAGGACAATGTGCATGCACTGAGTTTTAAGACCTGGTTTGAACCTATTAATCCAGTTAAGCTGGAAAATAACGTTCTCACTATTCAGGTGCCGAGCCAGTTTTTTTACGAATGGCTGGAGGAACATTACATCATGCTACTCAAGAAAACCATTCGCAAGGAACTGGGTCCCGAAGGCAGACTGGAATATAGCATAATTGTTGACAATAATCAGGGCGAGGGGCAGCCGCTTTCGATCAACTATCCCACGAGCAACCATCACGCCACAAAAAACCCATACGTTTCAATGCCCATCGACCTCAATAAGGGCAGTTCCAAAGAGATCCCGAATCCTTTTATCATTCCCGGACTCAAAAAAATAAAGGTCGAATCGCAATTGGTCGAACGCTTCAGCTTCGACAACTTCATCGAAGGCGATTGCAACCGCCTTGCACGATCGGCCGGGTATGCCGTGGCCGAAAACCCCGGTAAGACAGCGTTTAATCCCTTACTGATATACAGCGCCACAGGCTTAGGCAAAACACATCTTGGCCATGCTATCGGCTTGCACGTGAAGAATAACTTCCCGGACAAAACCGTCCTATATGTTCAAACCGAGCAATTCATCAATCAGTTTGTAGAAGCTTCGCGCAATAAAAACCAAAACGACTTTGTGCACTTCTATCAGATGATTGACGTGCTTATTATTGACGACATACAATTCCTTGCCGGAAAGGACAAAACGCAGGACGTTTTCTTCCACATTTTCAACCACCTGCATCAGTCTGGAAAACAACTGGTTATCACCAGCGACAAGCCTCCGGTCGAACTCAAGGGCATGGAGCAACGACTGCTCTCGCGCTTTAAGTGGGGGCTGGCCGCCGATCTTCAGACACCGGAATATGAAACCAGAATTGCTATCCTGAAAAAGAAAGCCTACAACGACGGCATTGAAATTCCGCAGGAGGTAACAGAATATCTGGCACGCTCCATCAACACCAATGTACGCGAGATGGAAGGCGCACTCATTTCGCTTATTGCCCAATCGTCGCTCAACAAAAAAGCCATTACCCTGGACCTGGCCAAGCAGATGATTGACAAGTTTGTAAAAAACACTGTCAAAGAAATCTCCATCGATTATATCCAAAAAGTGGTTTGCGATCACTTCGGGCTGCCGGTAGAACAACTCAATGCAAGAACCCGTAAGCGCGAAGTGGTGCAGGCAAGGCAGGTTGCCATGTATTTTTCGAAAAAGCACACTAAATCTTCGCTTGCCACCATTGGCATGCATTGCGGCAATAAAGACCATGCCACTGTATTGCACGCCTGCAAAACGGTAACAAATCTTATCGAAACCGACAAAAGGTTCAGAACCAATTTGTTGGAGATAGACAAAAAGCTTCAGCAATAGCAATCTTGCCATTAAGCCCTCTTCCGAAGAAGGAGGGCTTTTTCTTTTGCATTGATGAAGCTTATGGTTTTGCCTAATTTTACCAATGCTTTCCCGCAAAGTTATCACTGCGCTATGAAATTACAACATGTGCCCAACAAGGCTGATATCCTTGAAGCCCACAATATCATAAGGCCCCATATTCACCACACTCCTCTTCTGAAATCAGAAATATTGAATCAGATGGCTGGTGCTTCGTTGTGGTTTAAATGTGAGAATTTTCAGAAAGCCGGTGCGTTCAAATCGCGCGGAGCTCTGCATGCCATGTTGCAAATGACTGCCGAGGAGCGAAGTAGAGGAGTTGCAACACACTCCAGCGGCAACCACGCCGGGGCATTGGCCAGAGCGGCAAAGGTACTGGGAACCATAGCCCATATTGTTATGCCAAACAACGCTCCTTCGGCTAAGGTAGAAGCAGTGCGTCAGTACGGAGGCAACATCACCTTTTGCGAACCAACATTGAGCGCCCGTGAACGAACCCTCAGCGAAATCGTTGAGAAAACAGGGGCCGAAGAAGTTCACCCCTACAACAACTACGACATCATTGCCGGACAGGCAACAGCCGCCCTTGAAGCATTAAACGATCTTCCAGATCCCGACTTTATTTTATGTCCGGTTGGCGGAGGCGGTTTGCTAAGCGGGACACTACTGAGCGCAAAATACTTCTCGCCGAATACACGGGTTATCGCCTGCGAACCATTGGGGGCCAACGACACATGGAAATCGTTCCAAACCAAATCCTTGATTCCGAGCCAGAACCCCAAAACCATTGCCGACGGCTTACTTACATCGCTGGGGAGCCGCACTTTCCCCATTATCATGGAAAACGTCCATGATGTGATAACCGTGGAGGAGGACGAAATTTTAAGGGCAATGAAACTGGTTTGGGAGCGCATGAAAATTATCATCGAGCCAAGCTCGGCAGTGCCCGTGGCAGTTGCCCTGCAAAATCACGATTTTCTGAGGAATAGGAAAATTGTAATCATCATATCAGGAGGCAATGTTGATTTGAATAAACTTCCGTGGTATGCCTGAAGGAACCCTCTATCTCGTACCAAGCCCACTCGGCGACTCCAATCCTTTGCTTGAAATGCCGGCCGCTGCAGTAAATGCAATTCTCAAAGCAGATTATTTTATTGCCGAGAATGTTCGTACAGCAAGAAGATTAATTGTCAGCCTGCCGGGGCATAAAACCATCTCAGAGCTGCATTTTCAGGAAATGGGAAAACATGCCGTTATGGATTCGGCCATCAAGTTTTTGGAACATGCAGCCAACGGAAACGATATAGTTTTACTTAGTGAAGCCGGTTCACCCTGTGTGGCCGATCCGGGAGGCATCGTTGTAGCGGCAGCTCACCGGATGAACCTGAATGTGAAGCCACTGGCCGGACCATCTTCGATTATTCAGGCGTTAATGGCTTCAGGATTCAATGGGCAACAATTCACATTTGCGGGCTATCTGCCCATTAATGCAGGCCAACGAAAGGATGCCATAAGAAGAGCAGAGAAACTCCTGCTCGCAACAGGTCATACCCAGATTTTCATCGAAACGCCTTTCCGAAACAACCAAATGCTTGATAGCCTGATCGAAACATGCCAGCCATCGATTATGTTGTGCGTGGCGGCAGGAATAGGCTCAGAAGAAGAGAATATCGTTTCCAAACCACTCTCGTGGTGGAAGGCAAACAAGCAGCAATCCGGCAAAGTGCCGGCGGTTTTCCTGTTGGGGAGGAGCCTGCTGGCCGATTAGTGATGATGCCCGTGGGGGCCGTGCACATGACCGTGAGCAATCTCTTCGGCCGAGGCATCGCGTACTTCGAGAATCTTTCCGGTGAAATAGAGGTTGATACCTGCGAGCGGATGGTTGAAGTCCATAACAACGCCTTCGTCGGTAACATCGAGCACGATCCCGTCGACAGGATTTCCATCCTGATCCTGCATCGTAATCTGGTTACCAATTTCGAGCAGGCCTTCTTCGACCACACCGTCAATCTCGAACATGCTCTTTTCGAGGGTATATATTACTTCGGGGTTGTGCTCGCCATACGATTCCGCGGCCGGAATGCCAAAACTAAAGCTTGCACCGGCTTCAAGGCCTTCTAGTGCGTTTTCGAATGCCGGCAGCAAACTGCCCACTCCAAAAAGATGCACAAAGGGACTGTCTTTCTCAACTTTCTGGATCAGGTCGCCATTGGCATCATCTTCACGCAGCTCATAAACGAGCGAAACAACTTTGTTACTTCCTACTTTCATGGGATTGTTATTGTGGACAGCCGACGGGAAGTGAATATACGCATCAGCCCGAAGCCTGATCCTGATGGATAATTTTCTGCAAAGGTAACAATTAATCCATTACAACGCCACACACTTAACATCAATGGATAGTAT
>DAIOUP010000070.1:0-8157 GCA_036759465.1 Bacteroidales bacterium | reverse complement strand
CGCCTGTGCTTACGTTGTAATTAACGACTTCAGGAAATTCGGCTATGCGATCGCGCAAGGCATCGGCCACCTGCCAAACGGAGCGTACGCGCTTTTCGACAGGCGACAAACGACTCAGCAGATTAATGATATTCGAACCCGATTGCTGGAAAGCCGAAAACATGGTGCCTTCATCGTCAGCCCCAGAAGTAACTGCCATAATCTCAATTTCAGGAAATTCCTGTTTGATTATAGCCTCAAGTTTACGGGCGGTTTTCATTGTTTCCTCAACACGCGTACCCGTTTGAAGCTCAACCGTTGCAGTTATTCTCGATTCGTCGGTTTGGGGCAGGAAGTCGGTGCCTACAAAGCGTATAAGCATCAGCGATCCCACGAAAATGCCCAGCGCAATGATCATGGTTACTGTTTTATGCCTAATTACCCAGCGAAGAGTGCTTACATAAAATTCATCAACCCAGTTGAGAAAAGGTAGAACGGCGCGCTGATGATGATACCATTTTGGGTTTTGTTTTACTGGTCGCAGCCTTAGCATTTTCGACGAAAGCATGGGCGTAAGGCTGATGGCGGCCAGTGTGGAGGTTGTAACGGTGATGGTCACAATCCAGCCTAACTGATTGAACAGCATGCCGGTGAGGCCGCCTACGAGCGTGAGCGGAAAGAACACTGCCACAACAACCAGCGTTGTTACGATTACAGCCAGCCAAACCTCGCTGGTGGCGTAAATAGCCGCTTCTCGCGGACTATTCCCGCGCTCAATATGCCTTGTGATGTTTTCCAGTACCACAATGGCATCGTCAACCACCATACCTATGGCAATGGACAGCGAGGTGAGCGAAATGACGTTTATGGTATTGCCGGTAATGAACAGATAGATAAACGAAACAATAAGCGAGATGGGTATAGTGAGCAGGATGATAAGTGTGGCTCTCCACCGGCCGAGAAAAAAGATGACCACAAGTGCCACAAAGAGAAAAGCATACATCAGGGTTTCAGCAAGGTTGTTGATCGAGCCCCTGATGAAGCTGGAGGTGTCAAGGATCTGCTCTACTTTAATGTCGGGAGGAAGCGTCGGGAGCAGCTCGGCCATCTTTTTATTGATTTCACGGGCCACTTTCACAGTGTTGGCACCCGACTGCTTCATCACAAAAAGCCTTAAACCTGTGCTTCCGTTTATCTTCTCGTCCTGCGACTTATCTTTTAGTGAGTCGCGCACTATGGCTACATCGCGCAGATATACCGGTCTTCCGCCGTAGTTGCCTACAATGAGCTTGTCCAATTCGCTGCTTTCCCCAAACTCGCCTATAACGCGCAATTGGTACTCCATTTTACCCATCCGCACGTTGCCGGAGGGCATATTCATGTTTTCAGCGGCAATACTGTTGCCCAGCTGCTCAATGGTCATGTTGTAGGCATCAAGTCTGCGGGGATCGGCCTCCACATACACAACACGCTTTGGCACACCAATCATCGAAACCGAACCCACACCTTCAACCCTGTTGAGAGGATTGACGATCTTTTCATCCAGAATTTTTTCAAGGCCCGGATAGCTTTCCTTTGCCGTAACGGCATAAAAAACTATGGGCATCATATTGGTGTTGAATTTGAAAATCGATGGGCGATCAGCGCCATCGGGCATGCGAGCATAAATACGGTCGATCAGGTCGCGGATTTCGTTTGTTGCCTCCGACAGGTCAGCACCCCAGTTGAATTCGAGGGTGATTACCGAAAGGTTATCGCTGGAGGTGGATCGAACCATTTTCACCTTGTCCACGGTGTTCAATGCGTCTTCAAGGCGTTTGGTAATATTGGTTTCAATGTCGGCGGCGCTGGCGCCGGGGTAGGAGGTGATTACGGTGAGAAAGGGCGGGTCAATCTCTGGATACAGGTCAACCGAGATGTTCATCAACGAATAAATGCCCATGACAATAACTGCCGTGAACACCATAAAAGTGGTGATGGGCTTGTTGACGGCTGATTTATAGATACTCATGGCTGTGCTAGATTAGTTGTTCAGCACTTTTACCTTGGCACCATCAAGCAGTCGTGCCTGTCCGGAAACAATAACTCTGTCGCCAGGCTTGAGGTTCTCGCCCGAAACCTCAACCATATCGTTGTATCGTTTCATGATAAGCACAGGCACTCTTCGTGCCATACCGTTGATTTCGACAAAAAGGTAACGGTCGTTCGAGCCTTGCAGCTTAAGCACGGCAATGCTTGGGAGCAGGAAGGCCTGATCGCGGTCGAGCGCAAGCGTTACGCGGGCAAACATGCCGGGCCGAAGCATTTCGTTGCGGTTTTCGATGGTCGCTTCAATCTGAAACGAACGGCTCATAGGGTCAACCGTAGGATATACATTTGTTATCTTGCCTGTGAAGGTTTCGCCGGCAAATACATCGCTCAAAACCTTGGCCTCCATGCCGCGTTTTACCAGTGGAAGGTATTTTTCCGATACGGGGAGCATGGCCTTAAGCCGGTTTATCTGCACCAGCGATATCACAGCAGGTTTGCCAACTGCTGCCGAAGGTGCGCCAGTGTACATCTCGCCGTTTTCGAAATATTTGCCCGAAACAACGCCGTCGAAAGGTGCCCTGAGCTGGGTGTTTTCGCGCAGAAAATCGACGTTTTTGCGGAGTACTTCAAGTTGTGTGCGCAGCTGATCGAACTGCTGCTGAGCAATGCTGCCTAGTTTGCGGAGGGTGTCGAGCCGGCGATAGTCGGTTTCGAGCGTGGCCAGTTGTATCTCGGCCTGCCTAAGCTGTGTCTGATCCATTTTAACCAATACCTGTCCTTTGCGAACACGCTGTCCTACTTCAACTTCGATTTTATCAATCCGACCCGGAGATGCTGGTGCAAGGTGAAGCTCCTCGTAGGCTGCAAGGTTGGCGGTGTATTCCACATCGCGCGATATATCCTTCATCTCCAAGGGCATAACCTCAACAGGTTCAAGCTTTTCTGCAACTATTTGTTGTGTTGCGCTTTCTTTCTTTTTTCCCGTGCAGGCAAATGTGGCCGACAACAGGATAAGGATGATGATGTAATTAAAGGTTTTCATGTATTCAGTTATTAATGATTTTATTTCAGATTTCCGTAAAGTTTATCGAGTTGTAGTCTGGCGCTCAGCACCTGCATCATTGCGTTAAGGTGGTCCGATTCGGCCCGCAGATAATTGTTGTCGGCATTGATCAGATCCAGACCGGATATCATTCCGTTTTCATATTTGTTTTTCAAACTTTGGTAAACCCTCCGCGAAACGTCAATGCTTTTGCGTTGATTTTCATATTGTTCAAGCGCACTGTTGAGGTTGAAAGTCAACTGCTTTTCCTGAATTCTAAGTTGATCGCTCAATTGTTCTTTGCTGTTTTCAATGGTAAGCAGGTCTAATTTAGCTTCCCTTGTTTTGTAGTAGCGTACTCCGCTCGAAAAGATAGGTATCTGTAATTGCAGACCGACTATATTCTTTGGGGTCATATCAAAATCGGGTTTCAGGATCTTATAAGTGTATCGGTAGAAACCTGCCAAAGTGGGCAGCGCCGCAGCACGCTGCAGGTCGACACGCTTTTGTGTAAGCCTCTCCTGTTGCAGCATCATCCTGAAGTCGATCTGCTTATCGAGCCGTAATTTTACATCGGGCAACACTGGCTGTTGCGCCTGCATCAGCGTCTCCAACTTGTCGGTTAGCTCAATGGGTGTCTCCGGGTCGAGGCCCAGCTGCAGCCTTAAAAGGTTTTCCGCCATGGTATGCTGCCTTTCGAGCGAAGCTAAGCTGCTGCGCAGATTGCTCAGCTGCACTTCGAGCTGTTCGGCGTTGAGGCTCTCAATCATGCCTACTTTGGCCATCGCTAGGGTCTTTTCGTACAATGCCTCCAGATTCCGGACATTTTGTTCCAGAATGTTGCGGCTCTCCATTGTTAATTGAGCCATGTAGTAAGCATCGGTCACGGCGCTTATCACGTCGAGCTCCGTGCGCTCGCGACTTAGCTCAGTAAGTTCTTTTGATAGCCTGGCCAATTGAATCCCGACAATGTAGTTTCCGCTGAATATCAACTGGTTTACATTGAAAAACAGGTTGCTCGTGGGCTTGATATCAATCTCGCTCGGCGGCATGTTTTCGTTGAAGCGAATGACAATCTTGGCACCAAGTGCATTGCTGTAGTCGGCATTGGCATTCACCTGTGGAAGCCCGTTTGCAATAGCTTCCCTCAAGGCCAACTCCGACTTGGTAAGTGCATAGCCTGCCGCTTTCATATTGCGGTTGTGCTCAAGCGCCCAGGCCCTGGCGTCGGCCAGACTGAACCTTCGGGCATCGGCTGCCTGCAAGGAGAAAGCGCCAAGAAGCAACAATAGTGTTAAGAAGTGTTTGGCTTTCATTACTTTATATTTAAAATATTGTTTGTGATAAAAAACTGATCCATCAAACTAAGGCCTTCGGCTGTGCAGATCCCACGGAAATAAGGGATGAAAATGTTGATGAGTAAATCGGTGTCGTTGGGCTTCAATGAGCGAATTCTGGTACTCATGTGAATAATGTTCATCATCTCGTGTAAAAAGTTGTCAACCAGGGCAATATTTATTTCTTTACGAAATATCCCCTGTGCAATGCCTTGTTGCAACAGCACAAAAGACGCCGAGTATTGCGAAAGGTCGCTTTTGTCGGTATAAAACATTTCCTGAATGCGCTCAATATATTTTCCGACATCTTCGATGAACAACGGAGAAAACCCCAGTCGCTTCTCTCTTTTGCGTTTCATGATTCTGAACAAGGCTTCAACCACATGCTTTGATTGGCTTATGATGTTTAAAAGCTCTTCGTTTTCATGCGAGATCAATTGCCTGAAGGTTTCAAGTACAAGGGTATCCTTTTGTCCGAAAAGTTCATAAATGGTTCGCTTCGACATTCCCAGATCAGCGGCCAGGCCGCCCATGGTCACATTGCGAATGCCAACGACAGGAAATAACTCACATGCCCGATTGATTACTCTTTCTCTGGCTTCCATGACGGAAATTTTTGCAAAACTAAAAAACTAATTCCGTTTTAAAGTTTTCTGAAAAAAATAAAATAGCCGGAAAAACTCCGGCTATTCGTTATGTTGATTTCAGGTAATGAATTCCTATCTCACAGCTATCTTACTGCTGACGAAGTGATTACTATCTCTGAGCTTAATAAGATAAACACCCAATGGAAGGTTTATTGGCAGGCTGCTGTTTGTTCCATTGATTTGAATATTGGAGAGGAGCCTGCCCATGATGTCGTGTATTTCGAGCATTGCGTTGCCATTTGTCGATTTTGATACATGCAGCCTTTTCTGTTGGGCATTGTAAACAATGTGGGTCTCCGTGGTTTTATCTCCAGGATCAATCCCAACAAACTGACTGATAACAACATTGTCAATCAGCAATGGGTTTCCGAAATAGCTCACGGTTTCGAAAGCAATTCGCACAGAGGGTTGTCCGGCAAGGAAACTCAGGTCGATGGTTTGGCATGGTGCTCCAAAGCCCGCACCGCACCAGTCGCTGGCCGTTTGAGGCCAGAAAACCTGAGCGGTTGGAGGATGTGTGGCAAAATTGCCGCTTCCGTTTTCGCCAAATCTTGTCAATGTGGTCCAACTCTGACCGCAATTGGTGGAGTAGAGGATATTGAGCGAGTCGCTGAATTGGGGATACTGCGAATTTTGTGCATAGGCATGCTGGAAGCTAAGATAGGCTGCTGACATATTACTGAAATCGAAGGGCTTGGAAATAAGCCGGTCGCGCTGGCCGATGCTGAAATAGTTACGGAAATTTATACCAGCGGCATAATTACTGCTGTTGCCTTGTACTGGATGCAGACCCCAGGTCACTCCGTTATCAGGATTGTGAATCACCCATGAGCCCTCGGTGAAAGCATTGCTTTCGAAGTTGTCTTCGAAATATCCGGCCTGTGGCCCGATGTAAAACCAATTTTCCAGCACGGTGTTATGTATGCCAAGATTGTTGGAAACGGTTAACGAAAGCGTATAGGGGCCAGGTTGATTAAATTTCACCACAGGAAAGCGCGAATTGGCGTTTGTACCATTTACAAAAGTGAAGGTTGTAGGAGAGATCTGCCAGGTCCAGCTGTTGGGAAGCCCCGTGGAACGGTCAATCAAACTGATGTTTTCGCCCACGCAGGCATTACGAACGCTCGATGTTGGCACCGAAACCGGCTGCTCCGGAAAATCTACCTTAAAGCTCATGGTATTGCCAGTGCTTGAAATTTCGGAGATGAAAATACCTGCCGGACCACCATTTTGCAAAAAAGCATTGGGGCTGGTGAAGTCGTTGAACTCTATTCTGTTGTAATTGGCTCCAAATACAGCTTCGTTCAGATTGCCACTGGCAGTCGGGCTGCCTCCTGGCCTGAAAATATACACTTCATCTGGTGGCCCCTGGGCATTGCCATTTCCTGCCGCCTGATTTATTCTGTATATGAGGAGTCCGCTCTTGGGCAGGGTACCATCGAAAGTTCCTGTTTTCTGGCGGTATTCGAGCACAAAAAACTCGCTGCTGCTGTTGGGGGAGTTTATCCTGTAGGCATTATTGGTGCTGCTCTGAAGAGGATTGAGTGTATAAACGCCGCTCTGCGAAATCACGGGAATATTATCGATCCAGCCGCCATATTTTCTTTTCATCCACGCACCCATGTATTGCGGCGGATTGTTGTTGGAAGCCATAATGTCCCAAGGACCTACAGGGGTAATGTCTGTCGTAGTATAACGGTACAAATCGGGAGCACTCAGCGAGTGATACATTTCGTGGCAAAGCACGCCCACTCCGCTGGATTGCAGGCTGGTTTCGAGCTGAAAGTTGAAATCCCAGACCCTCTTACCATTGATAAATACGGTTTGGGAATAGAGCGACCAGCGGTGTGGCCAAAGCAGCGTACTCCAAGCTGTGGTGGCCCCGCGAACAATGAAAACCACATTGTCAACACGTCCGTCATTGTTATAGTCAAGATTTATATTCGTGGGAACGGGCGAATTGAGGTTTACCCAATTGACCGAATTGGCCAGCAGCGTATGCTCGCGCTGAGTGCGTTGCTGGTCGGTCTGATAACCGTCGGGATTAGTGGTGGCGTTGTAGGGCATGTAATAGCTGCGCGGAAAACTGTCCTGGTATGACCGTATGATATTATTTTGCGGAACGGGGTAGAAATAACTGTAAAGATCAAGCTGGCCGTAACTGACTTCCTTGAAGTAGTTAAACATCGAGTTGTAATTCGGCGAACTGTTGTTGAAACGGTTCCAGTTGACCATGGTATCCTGCGTAAATTCAGCCTGATCAGCAAAGCGGATGTAAATTACAAGGTTGTTGAACAGTCCGTTGGCCCTGCTGTCGCCGCGCACGCCCTCGGCGAAGCGGAACTCGGTTTCCCACTTATGCCTTATGGCATTGCGCTTTTCGACCGAAACAAGCAACTGAGGCCTCAGATAGGTGCTGGCTGGATCAATGCTTCCAACCCTGAAAGGGGAGGGCACCAACTCGTCGTCAACCAGATCGGCATAATAATAAAAGCCATCCTCAGGGTGCTGGACAATGGTGAAAAACTGTGCGTCGTGCAGCCAGTTGTAAAACTCGTCGCCTGTGGCAAGAAGATTAAGAACTGTGCCATCAGGTTGAACAACTTCAACAGGCTCATTGTATAGCCATGCTGCCGAAGCAGGCTTGAATGCTATGGACAGAATGAAAAGAAGAATGTAAAGCGATTTCTTCATTGGCTGAATGGATTTGATAGTGTGTGACTTGCAAAGCTAATGATAAATCGTGTCATTTGCTGATGATGACAGTCCTTTGCCTGATTGATTCTGACCGTTAAACGGCAGCATTCTGTTTTATGTCTTTAGGTCATTGCTAACCTTTTTAAAACCGGTCTCGTTTTGTTGAATTGATATTCAAGTATATACGTTCAATATTACCTAAATTGCAATGAATAAGTTTTCTCAAAAAGTCCGTTAATCATATCCCGATCACGTAACAATAAGTTAACAATGCTTTTACCCTCAACTAATAGCACTGGTCTACGTTTGCGCCAAATTAAGCAGGGAAAATGAAGGTTATCAAAGTTCTTTACACATTTCTTATTTTGCTGTTTTCGCTCGGTCTGTCAGCCCAAAGTGCTGTATTGACTGGAAAAGTGACCGA